>JAHELQ010000392.1 GCA_024644125.1 Candidatus Aminicenantota bacterium
GTCCCTCCGAATCCGAGACCAACCTCAAATCCTTCTCGATGTAACCGTCCACCCTCACAACCCGCACCGAATAGCCCGTCCGTGGGGAAAGCCCTCCCACATCGAGCATAATGGAGTCGTGAAATTGAAATTCCTCTGTCACCTCTCCTGCGGCGTTTTTCAAGCCGGTAGGCTGGGGTACCAGCTCCCTGGAATGGCTATCATAATACCAGTCCAGGATAATTAAGACAACCAAAACAATGAAGATCAACCTGAGCGTTTTCTTCATCATGCATTCCTCCTTTCCTTCGTTCCTCTGTTCCCCTCCCCTGTTACTCAATATATATAGTATAAATTCCCGGATTTCCGCACAAAAATTATATATGATTTTTACTATTTTTTGCCAAACGAACACCAACGCTTTTTCCGAATGCATATAGAAAACACCCGGCCATGGAGGGTGGTGACGAACCAGTGATTGGTTTGGGTTGCCAGGTGAATGGCAGGAAGAGGTGATATGTGAGTCCGACAGACGTGATCAAACAGTGCTTCGACCCGTTTAACCGCGGAGACGCTGACGGAATCGCCGAGTTTTACGCCGAAGACCCCATCACCATCAATCATCACGTGGCCGAAGCGCCGCTAGAAGGTAACGTAGCCATTGAAGAGATATTCGCCCGGGAGGTTCGCGTTATGCCTGCCCCCCTGTTAATCGCAATATACTCTTGCAAATGCTGTTGAATATTTTTTTTGTATGTGTTATTCTGATAGGTCACTGATGACATTTTGTCGGTCCAGGTGATTCAAGGAAACACGTAAAGGAAGTTGAAAGTGAAAATAGTCACATCCGCGAAAGACCCTTCGCTATGTTCAAGATGTCCTTATTCTCACCCAAATTAATACTGATCGCGACCCCAATCCCTGCTGTTGAGCGATTCTAGAACCGGAAAAATAGCAAAACGGAAAGGGGACAGTCGCCCCGTTAATTGATAACGCCATATGTATCGGCGTAAAATTAAAGTAAAAAAGGAGATACGCTTATGAAAACCAAGAAAATCACCAAGAAATTGGAGTTGAACAAAGAGACATTGATCAATTTGGAAGATTCCCAAATGAATGAAGTCAAAGGAGGAGAAACACTCCCCACTCCTACTTTTTTTTCTTGCTTCGCGACTAGATGCTGCTAAAACGGCATCAGCCTAAATTAAAAAGGAGAAACCCTTATGAAAACCAAGAATGACAAAAAATTTGAATTGAACAAAACCACATTGGTGAATCTGGAAGATTCCCAGTTGAACGACCTGAAAGGCGGATGGACGTTTCCAGTTCCATCTGAACAGTCTTGCAAGTTTGACTGTTAGTCAATAAAACATCCTACGACTGTTAATTAAATCGATTTATTAACCAGGTGCCTGTCCCCTTTCCTCACAGGTAGGTATTAAAGGATGTTCGGAACGTTTTGGTGTCCATCGGAATATGGAATCTTTCGCGATTGAATGGCGTTGTCCATATGTGTTGTTTGAGAAGATTTCTCGCTAGCGGAGCGTGCAGATCGATCTCTATGATTCCCTAGAAGATGGCCGCGTTGGACAACTCTTGCTTCGGGGATTTGAGGAAACCGGTGTCAGGATCGTAGGCGTACTTTTGTTGATTTTCGTAGGAGATGTATTTAAAATATTCCAGTCCCTCGATTATTCTTGAATCGGCATACGCTTTCAGTTCGCTGGATCGAAATGAGAGGCGATATTCCCGGAGCGCGATCTTCAAGCCCTCGATCTGGAGCAACGTCTCATCACGTTCTTCAGGAGACAATTCATCTGTCGTCAAAAGTGACATGGCCTCCCGCAACCGGTCCATGTCCCGCTGGGCATCGAGGGTGGTGAGCACATAGAGCTCCTCGTCGTTATATTCCTCGATCAATTGGAATTTTGAGACAGGCGTTTGATTTCCGGCTTCGCGGTCATAATTGAGATCACAAATGCCCTTGAGCAACAGGTTGCTTTCCCTTTGGAAATCAAACATCCCGAAATACCGCCGGGACAGGTCAGCGAATTGCCGCGCCTCGTATTCGCCGCCCATGAGCGTAGCCCTAACCATTTGCCCTATGATGGATTCGTAGATGTAGGCATGAAACTCCTTGAGATTGCGAGCCTCGTCTTGCAGGCATACCAACCGCGCCAGGCCGCCCAACGGACCGTACTCCCCATGCCGGTTGCAGCGGCCGGCAGCCTGAACAATGGAATCGAGGGGACCGAAATCACGGTACACATTTTTGAAGCTCAAATCGACACCCGCTTCCACCAACTGGGTGGAGACAACGATGATGGCTTCGCCCCGAGTCAACGCTTCCGCGATGGCCTTGATTTTCTCCTTCCGGTCGCGGGGTACCAGATTGGTGGTGAGGCAAAACACCTGAAACCGGGGCAACTCTTTCTGAATATGGCGATATGCAGTCTGGGCGCTCTCCCGGGTATTGAGAATCATCAAACAATTGGGCCCAACGAATTCCCCCACAAACCGCTCTAGAAATCCGGTCAGCGGTTGGGGCGCGATATCGACCGTCAATTTTACCCGGTTGAACAAAGGATCGTCCATCGCCTCGATCGATGCCGCCAGTTCCCGGGGCGGCATCGGCGAAGGGGCGAATATCTCCGGCTGCGTGGCGGTCACGAGCAAAAACCAGGTGTTGAAACGGCGTCCCAATACGTCCAGGACTTTTTGTAATAATTTATAATAATGGGGGCTGACATTCTGGATCTCATCCAAAATCACGATGGAGTTTACAATCCGGTGAAACTTCTTGAGCATGCGGTTCTTGTGCCCCACCAATGAATGAAAAAACTGCACAAACGTCGTGACCACCATGGCCGATTCCCAGGATTCCACCAGCAGGACATCATCCAGGTAGTCTTTGTACCGGTATTCTTCCACATCCACCCTTTTGTCCACCGGCTTTGGTTCGAGGTAATGATGCTTCATAATGTAACGGCCCGGTCGTTCAGTATATCTTTCGCCGTGATGGAAGCGCATGATCTCTTCAAAAACAGCGAAGTTCTGGTCGATAATGGATGTGTAGGGGAGACAGTAAATCACCCGGGCGGCCGGCGTGTCCATCGCGTCCATCAAGGCGCGGGCGAACGCCAGGCAGCCGTATGTCTTGCCGATGCCGGTGGGAGCTGTGATGGTGTAGAAGCGCTGATCGGGATCGATGGCGTCATTTTCACTGACCGCTTTCAGGAATTCCTGTCTACGGGCGTTGATGGGTGAGGTGGGATCGAACTTCCCGGGATATTGTCTGCGTAAATGTTCGATATAGTCAAACACCCTGGGGAAGGGCTCGTCGAGGTTTCCCTCGTAGTAGCCGGAATCGAGCCGGGCGGCGTCTTTTTTATCATGATCCACCAACAACGAAAACAGGAGATTCACCACGAAGAAAAATTCGATGCGCTCTTCCGCTCCGTCGCCCAGGTCGTCTTCGGCGATATCTTCCCAGTCGTCTAGATTTTCCGGGAGCGACGAGAAATCTGTGGTCCATGGGATGCATGATCTTTCGAGACGAGCGGCGAAAAAATCTTCCAGTTCGCTCTTGTAATGGCGCTGTATGTCCTGGAGCTGGTCTTTGGCGATGGCGATATCCCGTTTTAGTGAAGAGTCTTCGTTGTCAAAGGCTTCGAGATTGCCGTGATGACGCTTGATCACCCGGAACGCAGCGATTGCCAGTAACTCCGAGTCCAATTCGGTTTTGATTGTCGTATAGGCTACTGCCGCTGATACGAAACTGTGATGCGTCAGATGGCTACCGCGTCTGCCTGGAGTGCGGATGTAGTTCTGGAAAAATGACGTGGCTTTGCCGAAGTCGTGGAACAGGCCGATAAGAAAGGACAACCGACTCAAGTCCCGCTTCGAGACGATGGTCAGGTCTAGCTTCATCCCGTCTATCCGGCGTGCCGAGAGCGTGGCCACCTGAAGCAAGTGCTCCACTAACGGTTTTTCCGGCGTGTTTTTTTCCGCCGGATGCGAGAGCATCTTCATCGGCTGATTCATGTCCCGGTCAATAGAACGCGATAATCCGGTCGCCGACGCGGTAGCACTGGTTGAACGCGCCGTACAGCCGCCGGCCGCCGCGTTCCATCATCACTTGCTTGACCGAAATAGGCTCGCGTCCGGCGGTGTGTTTATTCATCACCCGCTTCATATGCGCGGGCATCTGCTCCATCACCACATGAACGCCTTCGTGTTCCTGAATATCCTCCACCCGGTCCCGGCAGCAGATGGAATCGATGCAATCGCTCCGTTCCAGGTATTCCAACTGGTCGCCTGAGTAGAGCACCGGGTCGCCGGCGACGGCCCGGAATTGCCTTTGTCCCAGATACAGGCCGTAACCCAGGTTGCCGGTCTTGAGTTTTCGCTCCAGGGCGAACAATACTTCCGCGTGCCCGGGAAGCGCGACATAAACTCTGTAAGCGATCGTTTCGCCGTTATCCGGCACCAGGAGCTCCATCTTGCATTGCGAGTGCATGCCTTTCGGCTTGCCCGAGCCTCTGAGTAAAAAACTGTGATACGTGTCGTGCAACAAGTTGATACTTTGCATGACCTTGCGGGGGGCGGCGCCCGGCACAATGGCGGTGGATAGGAGGCAATCGTCGGGATTGAGACTTTCGTAATAGGTGTCCCGCGGCATCAATTGAATCGAGGCCAGCATTCCTGCCAGCGCAGTGCGGGGCGGCGCCAGGTAGGACAACGACGACGAATTGGTGTAGAATTTTCGGAAATGGGCGAACTTTCCCCGCAGGGTGAAGCCCAGGATGTGATCGATATGCGGAGCCATGATGAACCTACAGCTCCGCCGCTACAACCTCTTGCAGTTTGCCGGCGAACGCGGCTTTCAGTTCGTCCAAACCTTTGATCTGGATGTTGTCGTCGCACCAATAGACAATGGTGTCTATTCTGTCTTCGAAGCCCTGCAGGTAGTGCAGCAAGCGAGAAATGTCGAGGTTGATATCGTCGATGGAACGGACGGCGTATTCGTTGTCGGTGTTGTAACCGACGGCCAGGTATTCTCTCAGATCTTTCATCACCAACTGATTGTCCGTCGCCTGTACCCGTAGGTAAAATCGCGGCGTCTGGCCGGTTTTGGAACGGGTGCGCGCCGCCGGGATAGCCGCCACCATGGCTGTGTCAAATAGGGCGATGTCGGCCCCGGTGAGTTTGGTCCCTTTGGCGGCATGGGCGTTGATACCGCCGCTAAAGGCGATCAATGAATATTTGACCCGGAAGTCCTTGCCCACTCCCTGTCCTGAACTGAAACTGGAAGTGATGGTGGAGCTCTCGTTCAGCTCTACGGGATTGAGAGAATAACCCCAATTAAAT
>JAHELQ010000393.1 GCA_024644125.1 Candidatus Aminicenantota bacterium
TTTGTAATCATCATCATTACGCCTTTGGTTCCGTTGATACGAGCGAGAGATCTCGCCTCTTTCGAGGATTCCCTGACATCGGCGATATCCTGGAGAAATATCGACTCGCCCCTCTGGCCCGCTCCCACCACAACATGGCGGATCTCATCCACCTTCGTGAACTCGCCGATGGTACGGATTAAATACTCACTGTGCCCTTCTTCCAGATAACCGGACGGCAAGTTGATATTGGAAGCGATAATAGCCCCCTCCACCTGGGAAATAGAAAGATTGCGGGACTCCAACTTCCCTTTATCTACATTTACCAGAATCTCCGCCTCTTCGGGGGAAAACACCATCGCGGAGGCAACGCCCTCGATGCGTTCCAGACGGGTCGCCACTTCGGAATCCAGGTATTCCTTCAAATTTTTCAAGTCACGCTTGCCACCGGTCACACCATACATCATGATGGGCATGGCGCTGATATCAAATTTTACCACAAGCGGAGTATCCGCTCCCTGGGGGAGGTACTTCTCTAAAAATCCGATTTTATCACGGATATCCTGCGCGGCAAAGTCCATATTTGTGTCGCTTTCAAACTCCACGATCAGCATCGAGATCCCTTCCTGGGAAATCGAGCTAACCTCTTTGACATTGGAAACAGAGGCCACCCATTGCTCCAGCGGACGCGTGAGACTCTGCTCGATGTCTTCGGAAGAGACGCCTGAATAGTTTGTAATGACCGAAATGTACGGCGCTTCCATATCAGGGAGCATATCCAGTCCAAGGTTCCCATAGGAAATGAATCCCATGATAACGAGTACCACCGCGACCATAGAGACGGTGACTCTTCGTTTTAAAGAAAACTCGACAATCTTCATTTAGTCTCCCCTTCCAGAGTGATGAGAGAGTCCTCTCTCAAATCGAAGTTTCCCTCGACGACAACCATTTCGCCGCCCTGGAGGCCTTTACTCACCACGAATTCATCTTCGCTCTTTTCGGCGATTTCAATCTCTACGTATTTCGCCTTTCCGTCAATGTACAGCACCAACTGATTTTCGCCCATCAGGGCTGAATTGGGCAGTACAATGACATTATCCTTCCGTTCTATCTCGACCGACACATCCGCGAAAATTCCGGTTTTGATACGGGTGCCGGGATTGTCTACCACCACTTCCAGCTTGAAGGTTTTCGAGAGTGCGTCGGCGGCCAGGTTCTTCGAGAAAACCGTGCCGGAAAATTTTTCTCCCGGCAGTGTGCCTATTTCAATAATGCAACGCTGACCCACTTCTAATTTTTCTATATCTTCCGAAGGAATATCAAGGATGATTTTTACCCGCGCCATATCCATCAGGGTCAAGACGCCGGCGGACATTCCCATCATCGGATTGACAGTATCACCCTCTTCATAATTTTTGGAGGTGATGATTCCAGCGAACGGAGCCTTCATATAAAAATTTTCCAGTGTATGAATCATCACATTCAACGAAGCCTCCGCGCTCTTTTTTTGAGTATCAGCCGCTTCCAGCGCCAATTCCGATTTCTCGTACTGCATTCTGGACACAGCTTTTTTCTCGTACAGGCTCTTTACCCGTTGAAAATTGAGCACCGCATCTTTAAATGAAGCCATGGCTACTGCCAGGGCGGCCTCGGCCTGCTTTTTCTGAAGCTTCATGGTGGTGGCGTCCAATTCCGCCAGTAATTCCCCTTTAGCGACCACATCGCCCTGTTTTTTGTAGATCCGCGATATCCGGCCGCTCACTTCGGGTCCGATATTGGCCCGTTTCCAGGGCTGAACCGTACCTTTATAGGTCAACGATCTGATAAAAGTGCCTGGTTTAGCCTGCGCCACTTCCACCTGGATTGGCTTTTTCTCCAGGACCACCTGCTTATTGTTATTGTTATTGCATCCAGTCAGGAGCACCGACAAAATAATTGCGAATAACACTAGTTTTTTCATGAGATTCCTCCATTAATTTTGACGCCCGAGATTTTCTCGAGCTCCGCAATGGCAATATTGTAATTATACACAGCCTGAAGATAGGCAACCCGCGTCTGGGTTAGTTCATTGTAGGAGGCATTCAATTCCAGGATGGAAATGATTCCCTCCTGGTAATTGAGTTCCGCGATCCGCACTCCTTCACGCGCCGTTTCGACGCTTTTTTCCCCGGTTTGAATGTTTTCGTACTCTTTACCAATAGTCAAATACAGATTACGGACTTGAAGCCTGGTGGCGTCGTTCAATTCCCGGGCCCTCAGCTCCATGATCTTTTTCATTACCTTCATTTCGCCGACCTGGCCGCTCCGTTTCAATCCGGTGAATATAGGGAAGCTGATTCCCAGGTTGATGGTGTAAAAATCATTCCAGTTATCGCTTTTCAACTTGAACAAGTCCGATTGATAACTATAACGGGCAATTATAGAAATGTCGGGCAAAAATTGCGCGTACATTATTTTTAACAGGTTGGCCACTTTTCTTGATTCCATTTCCAATTGTTTTATTTCTGAACGGTTGACGAGCGAGGCTTCGATAAACCTTGACAGATCCAATTGATGAGCGTCGTATTGCAATTTTCCCTTGACCTCTACATTTGTGGCTCCGGAAATTCCGATCATGACCTTCAGGTTCTCCAACGTCATTTCCAACAACTGCTGCACATTCAGGATATTCGGTTTTACGGCCGAAACACTCTGTTCCGCCCGCAGGAGATCATATTTGGAAGTCATGCCCAACTCGTACTGCTGTTTCACATTGTTGTAATTTCGGGAAGCCAATTCCAATCCTTCCTGGTGGGCTTTGAGCAATTCCCTCAAAACCAATACGTTATTGAAGATCTTTTTGACATTCAGCTTGAGTTCTTCCTGCGCGTTCCGTTCCTGTTCTTTGGAGATCTTCAAGTCTAACCGGGCATTCTGGTACGCGTGCCAGATTTTGCCTCCGGTGAAAACCGGCTGGACGATCTGCAATGTGAATTCATATTCCCGGGTAAAATCGAGGGAGAATTCTTGCGACTCTCCTCCGGGAAACATTGGGGGCATCTCGATTACCATGAGTTTTTCGTCCAGGTTCCTGGAACCGTCGATGGTGATCTGCGGCAAAAAGCCGAGATTCTGCCTTAACCGGTGTTTATATTGCCTTACCCCCTCTTTACTGATCAAATACTGAATATTGTTTTCTTTTGCCAGCTCAAGCGCCCGGTCGATGGTCAGTTCGATTGTTTCCTGCCCGAATAGACCGGAGCCGGTAACCAGAAGCAAGAGAATGATCAACGCTTTTCTCATCAAAGCCTCCCAATTTGTGTTATCATATTACTCAGAAGCATTTATGCAATCCTTTTTTAACAGTCCCGTTGCCAATATATCGATAATAACATCGGCAAGGTAATCCAATGAAAACTCATTTTCCAATTCATCGCTCATCAAATGGCCGAGAATATACTCCCCCATCACTCCCTGGAAAAAAAAAGTTAATAGCCGTGGAGGGATATCCTCCCTGATATACCCAGCGTCCGCCCCTTGCTGGATGAAATTCAGGATAAATTGCGCCCGCCTGTTTTTTTCCTCCATTAACCGTTTCAATCCCCCATGAGCTTCATTATCAATGGCTTCCAAAAACATCCGCGACTCGTAGAATACAATTTTCATAATGCCTTTGTGTTCCCGGACATGAACCAACAATGTCTGGATCAGCATTCTCATTCTCTCATAAAACGGTCGCGTATCCGTCAGGACCGGTTCGAGTACCATATTCAACTCGGTATTGCCCGCGTCCACAACAGCTCTAAAAATATCATCCTTCCCGGTAAAGTAATTGTACAGGGTCGGTTTCGAAACCTTCGCGGCAGAAGCAATCTCTTCTATGGTAGTGTTGCTGAATCCCTTTTCTTCGAATATCGACTTGGCCTTCTCCACAATAAAATTCTTGATTGCCTCTTTCATAATTTAACCTCCGGTTAAATTTTTTAACTGATGGTAAATTATATTTAATGCAAGTTTATCTGTCAATAGTTTTTTAAAAAATTTCTACTGCGAAGAATTTTGGACTGGATGCGGAGGTACCATGGCGCCGGCCGCTTGCCAGCGCCATATTGTATTATAAGATTGTTAAAAATCCGTTAATTTTTAAAAAAGATTTTACGTTATTCCATCTGCGCCAGTGAACCGATCGAGGCCGGCTTAACCGGAGGCCGTACGGTAAACGCTCCGGTTTCTTCATGGCGTTCGCCTGTGAGAGCTGCCATCAAATCATAAATCACGGGCCCGCAGGTTCTCCCCTGGCAATTTCCCATTCCGCTTCTGACCGCCACTTTTAACGCACCGGGAGTGTTGTAACCATCCTTCATGGAACGGCGCAGTTCTCCCATCGTGATGTCTTCACACCGGCAGACGATGGTTTCGTCGGGAATATCCTCAAGAACTCGCGGGGGCGGGCTGTAGAGTAGATTGAAGTATTTTCCGAATTGGAGATGATGCTTCCGCTCTCTGGTGAGCGCCTCCAATTGCCGATGGAAACTCGATTCATCAATCTTTTCAAAGCGGTTCAAGATACTTGCGGCCGCTATTTTCCCTTCGGTGATGGATTTGAACGCCCCGCCGATACCGGTCGGCTCGCCGGCGCAATAGATATTATCTCCATTGCCCCGCATTTGGTCATCCACCGATACGACCCACCCGCCTTTTTCAGCGGAATATTCCAATGGGCAGCCGGCCAATTGCGGCAATTCGATATTGGGAACAAAACCATAACCGACTGCCAGACCTTCGGCTTTGTAAATCTTTTCAGTTCCAGTCACCGGACGGCCGTCGCGATCGGCGCGAGCGACAACCACTTCTTGCAAGCAGCCATTTCCCCTGGCTTCCACAATGCGACGGCGAAAACCGGGCATTACTCCCGAGAGAAGAATCTTCGACATATATCGCGCGCCTTCGGCCATTTTTGGAACCTGCCCGAGCAGAGTGGGCACCATTTTCATCTTGTCCATCATGCCAGTCTGTTCCAGCAACGCCACCAGATTTCCCTTGTTTTTGAGAAATTCGTAAGCCGCCGCATACAAAAACAAACCGCTGCCCCCGATGACCATTTTCCGGGCGGGCAAGACGCCGTTACTTTTCATCATCACTTGCAAAAGACCGGTGGAAATCACCCCCGGAAGAGTCCATCCTTTGAAAGGAAGGAAGCGCTCGCGGGCGCCGGTGGCAAGAAGAATGGTTTCGAAGGACAACTGCCGTGTGGTCTTTTCCTCCATTTCAAGAATAATCCGGTTGTCGGCGTAAATACCCAGAACGCGGGTTCGATTGAGAATCTCTATTTTTTTCCGCTTGCAGCTTTCAATAAACCGGAAACCGATTTTTTTTGTGTAATCCGGA
>JAHELQ010000394.1 GCA_024644125.1 Candidatus Aminicenantota bacterium
TTACAACGCGCGCATCTACCCGGATTCGGTGGTGCGAGATCTGGCGCTTCGACTGGAAGGGCTTCTGCGGCAGGTGACGGAAGATTGCCGGCGACAGGTCCTGGAATTGGATATTATTCGCGCTGAAGAAAAACAACGGATTCTGGCTGACTTTAACCGCAATACTACAAATTTTCCCTACCGGCAAACCATACCTGAACTGTTTCAAAAGGCGGCCTCGCGGTTTCCGTCCCTACCGGCTCTGGTGATAGGATTCTCTCCGGGTGACGGGCCTGAGAGCATGACATACCGGGAGCTGGAGCAAAAGGTTTCCAGGATTGCCGCTTTTTTACAAGTAAAAGGCGTCGGGCCGGATACCATTGTGGCGTTGCGGTTCCGGCGGTCATTCGAGATGATCGTAGGCATCTTAGGCGTTCTCGCGGCTGGGGGCGCCTATTTACCCATCGATCCGGACTTCCCCCGGCAACGGGCTTTATATATGCTCGATGACAGCGATGCTCACATCCTGATATGCGGCGATGATCTTGATCCAAAAGAGCTGGACGCGGCCGGGCGAACAGAGATCGTTGTCTTCTCCGAAGCCATGAAAGAAGCGGGCGATGCCCGGGTGCGCGACAATGGCCTCGGCGCGGAAAACCTGGCCTATGTCATCTTCACGTCCGGAACCACCGGAAAACCCAAGGGATCCCTCATCCAGCACAACAATGTCGTGAGCTTGATGTTCCACCAGCCTTTTCCTTTCGACTTTTCCCATCACGATGTCTGGACGCTCTTTCACTCCTATTGCTTCGACTTTTCCGTCTGGGAGATATTTGGCGCGTTATTGTACGGCGGCCGATTGGTGATTCTTTCATCGGAAATCGTCCGTGATCCGGGGCAGTTTCTTGACATCCTGGAGCGTGATCAGGTGACTGTATTGAATCAGACGCCCTCCTCCTTTTACAATATCGCGGCCCAAAGCCGGGATTTCAAATCCCTGCAACTAAACCTTCGGTATGTGATTTTCGGCGGGGAAGCCCTGAAACCGTCGAGATTGGAGTATTGGCGGAACCGTTTCCGGCAGATCCGCTTCATCAATATGTACGGTATCACTGAAACCACGGTTCATGTCACCTTCAAGGAAATACAGGACAGGGACATTCATGAGGACAGCAAATCTATCGGATGCCCGCTCGCCACGCTAAAGGTCATGATCGCCGGCCGTAATTTAAAAATGGTTCCCGCTGGAGTTCCGGGAGAAATTCTGGTTTCAGGGGCAGGCGTTTGCCGCGGGTATCTGAATAGACCGGAATTGACTGCGGAAAAATTCACCGGAGCACCGCGTCTATATAGATCCGGTGATCGAGGGCGCCTGAGCGCCGCAGGCGATTTGGACTACTTCGGCAGGATCGACTCGCAGGTGAAAATTCGCGGCTACCGGATCGAGCTGGAAGAAATCGAAGCGGTCTTGCGGCGTCATCATGGAGTGGATGATGCCCTGGTGCGGGTCATGACCGGCGACGACAATGACCGGTCGCTGTGCGCCTATGTGATTCCCGGAGTCGATCCGGCCTCTATCCGCGGCTTCATGGAGGAGAGGCTTCCCTCCTATATGATTCCCTCCTATTTTGTCCCGTTAAAGGCGTTCCCCTTGACGTCCAACGGCAAGCTGGACGTGGGCGCGTTGCCCGGTCCATTGGAACATGCGCCCGCTCGTTCTTTCGAGCCCCAAAATCCAGTGGAAGCGGCGCTGGCGGATGTATGGGCCCAGATATTGAATGTCGAAAAAGAAAAGATCGGGATCCATAGCGATTTTTTCCAATTGGGGGGCCATTCATTGAAGGTTACCCGTCTATCGGCTTTGATTCACAAGGAACTCAGCGTAAAAATTCCATTGGCGGAACTATTCAATCGTCCGACGATCGCTCTGCAAGCGGAATATATCATGGGCACAGGTAAGGAGACGTTCCAGGCGATTCTTCCGGCGGAGAAACACGATTATTATGTGTTGTCCCCCAATCAGAAACGGTTCTATTTTCTCCAGCAACTGGAGCGCGATAGCATTGCGTACAATATCCCCCAGATCATCCCATTGGACGGCGGCGCGGCGGACAAACAAAAATTGGAAAAAACAATCGGTTTAGTGATTCAACGGCATGAAGCTCTGCGTACGTCTTTCGCCGAAGTTCGCCATCAGCCGGTGCAACGGGTATGCGACGCTGTGGAATTTCATCTGGAAACCTTAACGACGGAAGCATCTCAGGCGGAGAACGTGGTCCGGGACTTTATCCGCCCCTTCGACCTGTCGCGAGCCCCTCTTCTGCGGGCCGCGTATCTGGAAATTCCAGGCTCCGGGGCCCGTCTCGTCGTGGATATCCATCACATAATTGCCGACGGTACATCCATGAAGGTGCTGATCCGCGATTTTTTGTCGCTCCTGAACGGTCAATCGTTGGAACCGTTGACTATTCACTACAAAGATGTGTCGGTTTGGCAAGAGAAACAATCTCGAAACGGCGATATGGCGGAGCATGAATCGTTCTGGATGTCTCGGTTGCAGACGCCGTTGCCGGTGTTGGAGTTTCCCACCGATTTTCCCAGGCCAGCGAGCCGGAGCCACGCCGGCCAATTATTGCAATTTTCGTCGGGGCCAGAGCTATTCCAGGCGATTCGACAATTGATACGCCGTAGCGGCGCCACGCTCTACATGGTACTGCTGGCGGCGTTGAATATCCTCCTCTTCCGTTATACCCGGCAGGAAGACATCATCGTCGGCTCCCCGATCGCCGCTCGTTTCCACGCCGATTTGGAATCTATCATCGGTTTGATGATCGGGTCGATCATGATGCGCAATGCTCCATTGGGCGAAATGGCGTTTTCCACGTTTTTACAGCACGTCAAGACCAATACCATGGATGCGTTCCAGCACCAGGCGTATCCTTTCGAAGAAATTCTCGAACACATCGATTACCCCGACCTTCCGGGGCGAAATCCCATCGCCGATATCGGCCTCATCGTGCAGAATATGTTCGACCCGGCGGCTTCCGGGGATGGTGGAGAAGGGGATTCACATTTGATCCCCAAAACCTCGAAGCTGGATTTCACCCTCATCGCCGTGGAACAGGACGATGACCTTTCGTTCATGCTGGAGTACTCCACTGAATTGTTCCGTCCTGAGACGATGGACAGGATATCCCGCCAATTTGTCAAAATTCTTGAAGCGGCGGCTAAAACTCCGCAAATCGCCATCGATGCCATCGATATGGTGGCTGACAGCGAAAAAATTGACAAAATCGGATCGGTCGCGGCATGTTATCCCTTGAGTCATGCGCAACACCGGGTACTGGACACGGAGCGAGTGTATGCCGGTACCAGCGTCAATACCCTGGCCTTCACCGTCAGATACGATACCATCCTGGAACCGGAAGCGGTCCAGGAAGCAGTGAATCGCGTGTTACGGCAAAATGACGGTTTGCGTCTACGGCCTGCGCTATTCGATGTCCAAACCTGTCAATATATCGCGCCCCAGCAGGATGTGAAGCTGGAAATCCTGGATCTTGACGGGAACGAACAGGAATTGGAGCGATGGATTTCCAGAAATACGCAGATTCCGTTCGCTATAAATGATGGACCGCTGTATTATTTTGCCTATATAAAATATTCCGCCAACCAGAGCGGGTATTATGTCAAATTTCACCATCTGGTGGGGGACGGTTGGACTGCGGCGATGCTGTTCGAGCAAGTGGATGATACGTTGCAGAGTCTGGCCGCAGGCCATTCTCCCGTAATCCGGCAGGCGCATTCCTACATCCGCTTCATTTCCCAGGAGGCGGATTATATACAGTCTGCCCAATACAAGGCGGACCGTGAGTATTGGCTTCAAAAAATGACGCCGCTGCCGGAACGTCTCGATCTATCCGCCCGCCGCGGCACGGACGATTTCAGCGATATTCGCTCGCGAGTATTGGTGATGGAGATTGAGGATCTTCTGCGGGAACGGATTCTCGACTTCTGCCGCCAACGGGTAACCAGTCTGTATAAGCTTTTTTTATCAGCCCTGGTAACAGTGGTCGGACGGGTGGCTGGCAGTGATGATGTGACGGTGGCCGGCGCCGGGCACAATCGCGATACCCTGGAGCAACGGGAAATGATGGGCATGTTTGTCAGCACTATTTTATTCCGTTGCCATATTGGGCGGGACATGACGTTCGCAGATCTTTTGTCGGAATTGGATAAGGAGACGGCGCACGTGGTCAAACAGCGTCAGCGGTACCCGTTTCAACAATTGCTGAAAGAGTTGCGGCGTCAGGAACATGTCGATCCCGGTTACTTGCTGGAGATCAATCTCATCGGGCATGGCGCCATCCTGGAAAAAAAATATCTCACCCGACATCATTTCGCCGGTTTCGACCCCTCGCCTCTCACCATTCATATCAATAACCGCCATACACTTGACCTGGAATGGGTATTCCGCCCGGGTCCCTACCCCGAAGAGGAGATTTTGGCCTTTCACCGGGCCATCATCACTGTCATCGAAGCGGCTATCGGGAACGAAGATGTTTTATTGCGGGATATCCCGTTATTACCGGATGAGGAGATGCGGGATCTGTGCAATCGATGGAACGATGCCGGCTCGCCGGGAACATTTTCTGATCTCTCCATCGTTGAAGCGTTGGATGGCCAGGCAAGGTTGCACAAAGACCGCGTGGCGGTTACGACAGGCCCCTTACAGGCGACCTACGATTACTTATTCAGGTATGCCGCTGTTCTGGCTCGACTAATTTTAGTTGAAGGCGCGGGCGTTGGGAATGTAGTGGCCATCGTGGCCGAACCGTCGATGGACATGATCGCCGGACTTCTGGCGATCTTGAAAGCCGGGGTGGCCTACCTTCCAATAAGTCCGCAATATCCTGATGAACGGGTTTCTTTTATGTTGCGGGACAGCGATGCCGGGCTGCTATTGACGGATGGAACCATTTCTGTGGAGCGGCTCGCCAAATGGGATTGTGTGTCTCTTGAAATCGCCGCAAGCGAAATGCCAGAGATTGGGGATACAGTGTTTCCGAAGGGCTCCCTCTCCGATCCCGCATATATTATTTATACTTCCGGCTCTACCGGCCGTCCCAAAGGTGTCGTGACCAGTCACGCGAATTTGGGTGCATATATCGATGCATTTTTCGATGAATTTACATTGACTGTTGACGACACCGTCATCCAACAGGCGGCATTCACGTTCGACGCGTTTGTGGAGGAATTTTATCCGGCGCTCTTGTGTGGAGGGCGATTGGCGATTCCCGCTGGGGAGGTGGTGCCTGACGCGGAGAAATTGGCGCGCTTCATCGCCAGACACAGAGTC
>JAHELQ010000395.1:0-869 GCA_024644125.1 Candidatus Aminicenantota bacterium
CCCCCCCCTCCCCTTTTCCCACAAAATCAAAACCCGCACCATAACATCATTTAATGGGTTGATACCTTGCCAATAAAGGATTGAAACTTCAATTCTCTGAATGCTTCTTGCAATCGCTTAATTGTTGATACCTTGCCAATAAAGGATTGAAACTGCAATCTCGCCTCGTCAATGTCAAGCAAGAAGTAGTTGATACCTTGCCAATAAAGGATTGAAACGCCTTTCGAAATACTCTGTCTGCTCGAAAAAATGAGGTTGATACCTTGCCAATAAAGGATTGAAACCTGAAAATCCCTACACTAACGCTCATTTGTTTTTCTCGTTGATACCTTGCCAATAAAGGATTGAAACTGAGAGAATGTCGTCTGGGAGACGATAATAGTAATTGTTGATACCTTGCCAATAAAGGATTGAAACGATATCTCACTTAAGATGTCGATTAGTTCGTCCCAGCGTTGATACCTTGCCAATAAAGGATTGAAACTAAATTTCTTGTCTGCAACTGTGATTTCGCTTACATTGTTGATACCTTGCCAATAAAGGATTGAAACTTAACTTGAATGCATCGTAATCTAATTTAGCAATAACGTTGATACCTTGCCAATAAAGGATTGAAACACTGTAGCTAGAGTTTCAGCAGATTCAACTCCAAGCGTTGATACCTTGCCAATAAAGGATTGAAACTCATTTGCCATGAGCGCAGGAATGATGATCTTGTGTTGTTGATACCTTGCCAATAAAGGATTGAAACTCTTTGGATCGTTGTAAATTGCCATAGCGCGCTTTTGTTGATACCTTGCCAATAAAGGATTGAAACTGTGATTATCATGCTCCGAAACGAGTGGCGGCACACGTTGATACCTTGCCAA
>JAHELQ010000395.1:879-5334 GCA_024644125.1 Candidatus Aminicenantota bacterium
AGTGACCGCCCCATACATGAAGGCCCTCTAGTCGCAGATCTTCATCCGGCATTGAAGACCGGGATAATCCCTGTCATCGATCGTCGCAGATCTTCATCCGGCATTGAAGACCGGGATAATCCCTGTCATCGATCGACGAGAGCATCTTCTCCGGGCGATTTACACTGATTGTACACTATATCGAACCCGAACGGGGCATCGTGAATGGGCAGGCACCATCTCTGCCTGGCGAAGCAGGGTTCGTTCGTGAGAAGTACACGATGAACCGTTGCCGCGGGAGCGGGCAGGAAGAAGGAATAGTATCTTGATCATCAATTTTGATCAGATGTCGCGATCGAGACATCCATCGTTTTTTGAGCGCAAACGCTATCGCTTCCATCGGGAGAGTAGGCTCTCGCGGAAACCGGGAACTCGATTTTCCTTACCGATACATATGATCGAGCGTAGTGGATGGTGTTTGTTGTTAGGATGTTACTGTGCGATTCAATCTGCGTGGCGCTTCTGTCTTGATTTAATCGCGTTTGTTTTGAAATGGTTCGCCCTCGATGACAAAATCGACTGGTTTCGGAACAAACCCATGTGTTTTTTATCTAAGATCAAGTGAATCAAACAAGTAAACCGTACGAACAGTCCTTCTATCCCGTACCGACAGTCCCGCTTCCCGTACTACCTGTCCCGCAATCCGCACCCCCGGGCCCCGCCGCCCGTACAATCTGTCCTTGAAGCCGTACAATCTGTCCATGAAACCGTACAATCTGTCCTTGAAGCCGTACAGGTTGTCCCGACATCGATCGTAGGAGACACGAGACCGGGATTTTGGCCGCGGCGAAAACGTGCGCGGTTTGACCTACCGCGCTCCCTGTAGGCAGGTTCATGTTTTTGTGGATTTACACCGGTAAGGCCTCTATGTTATTTACTAATTTTAACCGGAGCCCTAGGTCCGACTTTCACCCCATGAAGGAAAAGTGCACACTGAAATTTCGGTTTTTATTTTTATTAAAACGGCGGAAGCTTATCAATTTTAAAACCCGATTATGAATCAAAAAAATACACTATGTTTTTCGATTATTTTCTTTCTATTTTTACTGGTTCCCCTATATCCCGGTCATCCCGTACAGGAAGCGACGGCGGCTGTCCCGCTCGAACCTGGGGGAACATTCTCCACCGCCATCTGGGTACTGGCGATCGCGGCGTTGTTCTTTTTGGCCTACCTGGGAACGTTTGGGTGGGATTTACTCAAGGGAAATCGCCGGTTCCAGGGAGTGACCAAATGGCAAATTCCATTGTTGGCGGTCAAACCATTGGCAGCGATTCCATTTTTGCTGGGAGTCCACGTGATTCCAGGGGCGTTGACCGGTTTGCCCTGGAGAGCGGCGTTGCAGAGGATGCCGCAGGGCTTTTTCATTACCTTTTATTTGGTGGCGGGAGTATTGGCTCTGGCCTATCTGGTCCATGTTCTTTCCTCCCTATTGCCCCACAAAAATCATTACTTTGACGTGGTGCCTCCGGCGGTGATGTTGAGTCTTCTGGCCGGCGCCGCCAATGCGACGGTATTGTTCATTGTCTCAAATTCCATAGGCAAAACAGAGCGGTTTTATTATTATTTGTATTTCTTTTTATTGGCGTTCGTAACTTATATCGCCTGCAACAAGCTGGTGCGCACCCGTTTGATCCGCCTGTCCATCGATATCATCTGCCGGTTGCGGTTAAAATTGATTCACCGGATATTTTCCACTTCTTTCCAGCGTTTTGACGAGGTGGACCGGGGACGGGTCTATTCCACTTTGAATTATGATATCGAAAACATCGGCAATACGACGTTGACCATTATCAATCTCATCACCAACGTGATCACGCTGGCCGCGGTGTTCTTTTTCCTGGCCACCATTTCCATCTGGGCGGTGTTGTTCCTGGTTTGCGTTCTGGCGTTTTTGTTGCTCCTGTTTTACCGGACCAACAAAAACGCCCGGATGTATTTCGAAGAAGCCCGCGATACCCGCGACGGTTACATGAAGTTGATCGACGGATTGTTGAACGGATTTAAGGAGCTAAAACTCCATTACGGCAAAGAATCTGAATACAAAGAGGATATCGAGGACATCAGCGAACGATTCAGGCAAAAGCTGGTGGTGGCACGTATCAAGTACGTGAATGTCAATTTGGTGGCCCAATCGTTTTTGATCGTCAGTCTCGGTGTCATGAGCTTCGGATTTCCCCGTGTGTTTCCGGGCATTTCCCCGGCCATCATCGTCAGCTTCATCATGGCCATCCTGTATTTGATGAATCCCATCAATTTCATCATGACCTCGATGCCGGCCATCATGCAGATGAAGGTGTCGTGGAAACGGATACAGACCTTCATGTCGGAAATTCCCACCCAGGAAGCGCCCCGGGCGGCCGTGGCGAACCTGACGATTCCGCAATCAGTGTCGCAGATCCGGTTGGAAAATCTGACCTTCGCCTACAAACAACACCAAACCGATGAATGTTTTACTGTCGGCCCGTTGGATTTCGAGGCCCGCGCGGGCGAATTGATCTTCATCATCGGAGGAAACGGTAGCGGTAAGACGACTCTGGCGAAATTATTGACCGGTCTTTACCGGCAGGATGAGGGCCGGATCACGGTAGACGGCGAAGAGCTGGAGTCCTCGCGATTGGGGGAATTGTTCTCCGTTGTGTTCAGCGATTTTTACCTGTTTGAGAAGATATACAATTTGAAGGACAACGAGGCGGCGGCCATCGAGAAATACCTTGACGTATTGCAATTGAAGGAGAAGGTGGAGATCGACCGGAAGCGGTACAGCACCACCAAACTGTCTCATGGGCAGCGCAAGCGGTTGGCGTTGTTGCAATGTTTCCTGGAATCGCGGCCGATGTATTTGTTCGACGAATGGGCTGCGGACCAGGACCCGCAATTCCGCCGTTTTTTTTACCGGGAATTGCTGACCGATATGAAAAAAGAGGGGAAAATCGTATTCGCCATCACCCATGACGATCACTATTTCGATGTGGCGGATACGGTCGTCAAAATGGATATGGGAAAGATTGAATATATCAAAAAAACCTGAAAACAACCATATTTTTGGTTTACAATCTTTTATTACTTTAGTAGAATAGTTTTGAATTCACCGTTAAAAGAGGAAACTATAATGGCTGGAACGTTTTTCAAAATCGCGATAAGAAATCTTCTGAAGAAAAAATTGCATTCGACAGTCAACACACTGGGATTGGCGATCGGATTGGCGGCATTTTTGCTGATGTCTTTGTACATCGTCTATGAAATGAGCTACGACAAATTCCACGACGATTACCAATCGTTATACCGGGTGGCCCGGGATATCGTCGATAAAAATGGTTCTGAAAAATATGAACCGACCCCTTTTCCGATGGCTCCTTACATCAAGGACTCGTACGCCGGAGTGGCGGATTATTGTAGAATCACCCGTATTGTCCGCTATCTCGAGCACGGGGAGAACGCGTATTACGAAAAATACGGGTTGTACGCGGACAATTCGTTTTTCAAGATGTTCAATTTTCCCATCATCATGGGAGACACAAAAAATCCTCTAACCGAACCCCTATCCATTGTCCTTTCCAAAGAACTGGCGGACAAATACTATCCGGGGGAAAATCCTATCGGTAAAATGATCCGCATCAATAAAATCCAGGACCTGAAAATCACGGCGGTGGCAGCGAACGCGCCGGAAAACACCCATATCGAGTTCCGCTATTTGATTTCCTACCCTTCCTTCAAAACGCTGGAAGGTTGGGATCACGCCGAGGCCTGGGATCATACGAACTATTACACGTATCTGAAGTTGGAGCCAAATCAGTCGGCTGACCAATTCGCGGCGAAAATAAAAAATGTGCTGTTTGACCGCAGCCAAAACAATCAGGGTTCGTTGTACTTGCAGCCGGTCTCCCGCATCCACCTCTTCACTTCGACGGTGCATGGGGCATTGGGCAAAAAGAGCAATATTATCATGATTTATCTGTTCCTGGGTATCGCGGGTTTGATCATGATTATCTCCTGTATCAATTTCATCAACCTGTCCACCGCCTATTCCATTACCCGCGCCAAAGAGGTGGGAATTAAAAAAGTGGTGGGGTCGAACCGCCAAAAACTGATTGTGCAATTTTTAGGAGAATCCTTGCTGATCACCTTCATCGCAATGGTCGTCGCGATCATCCTATCGGTGTTGTTCTTACCGGCCTTCAATTCAATTTTAGACCGTCACCTGAGTTTCTCGTCGTTACTTCACTGGCAATACTTAGTGGCGTTGGCCGCCATGATTTTCCTGGTTGGTAGCGCGGCTGGCAGTTACCCTGCGTTCTACATCGCCTCCTTCCAGCCCACCCGTATTTTGAGGGGCATCGATTCCACCATCGGCAGGAAATACACATTCAGGCGCGTTCTGGTCATTTTCCAATTCACCATCTCCATCATCCTCATCA
>JAHELQ010000396.1 GCA_024644125.1 Candidatus Aminicenantota bacterium
ACCTTCGACTTCGAGGTCTCCATGACCGGCGGCGTGTTGATCCTGTCGCTGAAATACAGGATCGCGGAAGTGTGCGGCCCATTTGTGGAAAAATGCCGGATCTATTTCCAGAGAATTCTGGAACAATTACTCGGCGGCCCCGGCTCCGCCATCGAATATGACGCCTTTATCCCGGAAGATGAACGGCACGAAATCCTAAATCTGTTCAACGACACGGAGCGGGAATATTCTCGGCACAAGACATTGGCGGTGTTGTTGGACGAACAATTGGCCCGCACTCCCGGGCAGGTGGCGATGCATCACTCCGGGGGCGTAACCACCTATGAGCGGCTTCACACCAGGGCCGCCGCCATTGGAGCCGTCATCAGAGCCAACGGAGGCGGCAGCGGGAAATTGGTGGGCATCATGATGAACCGTTGCCCCGGGTTGGTGGAGACTGTAGTGGGCATTGTCAAGGGGGGAGATGCGTATGTTCCCTTCGAGCCTTATCTGCCCCCTAACAGGGTGAAAAAGATCGTCGCCGACCTGGGCATCGAGATTATGATCACCAATAGCGCGTGTTTGCGGCAAGTAGAGGAGATAACCGCCGATTGCCCCCACAACGTGGCGCTCATCGATTGCGAAACCGTCCAGGAAACGGACCAATCTATCACATCTTGCGCCGGGCCAGATGATTTGGCCTATATCATTTTCACCTCCGGCTCTACCGGAACCCCCAAGGGGGTGACATTGACCCATAGCCCGGTAGTGAACGTCATCGAGTGGGTTAACCGCGTCTTCGCCGTCGGGGGCGGTGATAAATTGCTGTTCGTCACCTCCATAGGCTTCGATCTATCGGTGTACGATGTGTTTGGAATCTTTTCTGCCGGCGGCTCCATCCGGCTGGCGGTGGAGGAGGAGATCAAAGGGCCTATGAAGTTGTTGGATATCATCATGAAAGAAGGGATCAGTTTCTGGGATTCGGCTCCGGCGGCGCTTCAACAATTGATCCCCTTCCTCCCTCAAGTCAGGGATTACCAGGAGGAGAGCCGTATGCGGCTTGTGTTCTTGAGCGGTGATTGGATTCCACTGGGCATGCCGCCGGTATTGAAAGAGGCGTTCGCCGGCGTGAATGTCATATCCCTGGGGGGCGCCACAGAGGCCGCCATTTGGTCGAACTACTATCCGGTTCAGGAGATGAATTCCGCCTGGAACAGCGTTCCCTATGGCAAACCCATTCAAAACGCCGCCTATTACATTCTGGACAAGCGCATGCGTGTGTGCCCCGTCGGCGTGCCCGGCGATTTGTACATCGGCGGTCAATGTTTGGCGTTGGAATACAGAAACGATCCTCAATTGACCGCCGCCAAATTCCTCACCAACCCGTTCCGCCACGGAGAGCGGATCTATCGCACCGGAGACATGGCCCGCTGGTTCAAGGATGGCAACATGGAGTTCCTGGGGCGCAAGGACCATCAGGTGAAAATCCGGGGCTTCCGGATCGAATTGGGAGAGATTGAAAGCTGGCTGGCGAAGTATGAATCGGTGGAGAGCGGCATTGTTCTGGACAGGGAAAACAAGGACGGAACAAAGTATTTGTGCGCTTATATCGTGTCCGCCGAAACCGTGGATCCCGACACGTTGAAACGGTATTTGCAAAAAGAATTGCCGGAATACATGATCCCCTCCTATTTTATCCAATTGGACGAGATTCCCCAAACCGCCAACGGCAAATTGGACCGCAAGGCGTTGCCGGAACCGGAGCTGGGAGGCGGTTGCGGATACGAGGCTCCGTGGGACGAGGTGGAGCGGCAGGTGGCGGACATCTGGGCTCAGGTGTTGGGGCTGGATGTGGCGGTTGTGGGGGCGAACAGCGGTTTCTTCGAACTGGGGGGCCATTCGTTGAATGCGGCGGTGGCTATTTCCCGCGTGCATAAGGCTTTCGACGTGAAGATGCCGTTGGCGGAAATGTTCCGCGATGCCTCTGTGCGGGGAATTGCGGATTATATTCGCAACTCCCGGCGGGAAACCTTCCGGGACATTCAGCCGGTGGAAGACATGGATTTTTATCCGCTGTCGTCGGCGCAAAAGCGATTGTTCTTTCTGCAGACATTGGAGCCGGAGAGTGTGGTGTACAATCTTCCGCAATTTATTCCCACGCCAGGGAGTTTGGATCTCCAGCGTTTGCGTGAAGTGTTGAAGCAAGTGCTGCGAAGGCATGAGAGCTTTCGTACGACGTTCCAGCTAGTGAATGGAGAGCCGAAGCAACGGATCTTGCCCTCCGTCGCCATCGATATACGACACGTTGACCGGCGTGAGTCTCCGAATCAAGAGAATGAACCTTTAACGCAACGGGACGCGTTTCAAATGTTTGTGCGTCCGTTTGACTTGAGTCGCGCGCCGCTCTTGCGGGTGGGGTATATGGAGCACGGCGATGAGCGTGTCTTGTTGGTGGACATGCACCATATCATTTCCGATGGTGTGTCGCACCATTTATTGTACGAGGAAATCGTGGCGCTCTATGGCGGCGGTTCCTTGCCGGAGCCTGAGTTGCGCTATCGGGATTACGCTGTGTGGCAGGAGTGGGAAAAATCCCGGCTCCAATCCCAGGAGGAATTCTGGCTGTCCCGCTTCGCCGGGCCTGTCCCGGTGTTGGATATGCCGCTGGACCGGCAACGGCCGCCGGCGCGGGACTATTCAGGCCGCACCATTGGCTTCATGGTGGCCCCTGAAGAGACCGCCAGCTTGAAACGGTTGGCGGAAGAGGAGAACGCCACCATGTTCATGATGTTGCTGGCGGTGTTCTACCTGTTCCTGGCCAAAGTGGCCAACCAGGAGGACATCGTTATCGGGGCGCCGGTGGCGGGGCGGCGGCATCCGTCGTTGGAGCGGTTGATCGGCATGTTCGTCAACACCCTGGCGTTGCGGGTGAATATCGATGGCGGCGACTCCCGCCTGCGATTCATCCGGCGGGTGAAGGAGACATGTTTGCAAGCCTTCGACAATCAAGAATATCCCTTCGAGGATCTGGTGGACCGGGTGGAGGTCATACGGGACGCCGCCCGCAATCCGTTGTTCGACGTGGTGTTCATGGTGCAAAACAAGGGGGAGTTCGCCGGCGTGATTCCCAAATGCGGCGACGGCGATATTGTGGAGGCGACTGCCGGATTGGCGATGTTCGATCTCACCCTGAATATCGTGGACGCCGGAGAACGGTTGTATGGCGAGTTGGAATATAGCGACTCGTTGTTCCTGAGCTCCAGCGTCGAGAATTTCGCCCGCTATTTCAAACGGGTGTTGGCGGAGGTGGTGTTTGCTCCGCAACTGCCGGTTGAGGATATTCAACTGACCACCGCCCAAGAGCGGGAACGATTGGCGGGGGAACTGGGCCGTCTGGATGTGGGCTATCCCTCTTCCAAAACCATTCACCAGGTCTTCGGCCATGTGGCCTCCAGCCGCCCGGATTATGTGGCGGTTTCGCTGGAGGAGTTGCAATGGACATACAGTTTCTTGAACCGGCGGGCATTGGCGTGGGCCGCTTGCTTGCGCCGCCATGGCGTGTCCGGCGAATGTGTCGTGGGACTCGTGGTAGAGCCCTCAATCGAAATGTTGGTAGGGCTCATGGCCATCCTGATGGCCGGCGGCGCCTATTTGCCATTGGATCCCGGCTATCCGCGGGAGAGGCTCCGGTATATGTTGACGGATAGCGGTGTGTCCATATTGTTGAATTCAAGAGGCCTCGAGGCCGACGCACCGTTTGACGGAATCATTCTGTATCTGGACCACCAGGTCGACGAGGTGGAGTCAATCCAGCTTGCGGCGGTGGGACCCGGCAACGCCGCCTACGTGATCTACACCTCCGGGACCACCGGCTTTCCCAAGGGAATGGTGATCGAACACCGTAACGTAATACGCTTGTTTTTTAACGACGAGAATCTGTTCGATTTCTCCGCCGCCGACTGTTGGAGTATGTTTCATTCCTATTGCTTCGATTTCTCCGTGTGGGAGATGTATGGGGCCTTGCTTCACGGCGGGCGTTTGGCTATGGTTCCCCCGCTGAAGGCCAGGGATCCAGAAGCGTTCCGGCTGCTGCTGGGGCGGCAACGGGTCACGGTGTTGAACCAAACCCCTTCTGCGTTTTATCATTTGAGTGAAACGGTCCTGGCGTCCGGGGATTTGGGATGCCCCCTCCGCTATGTGATCTTCGGCGGCGAGTCGTTGCGGCCGGCGAAGTTGGCGGATTGGCGCAATCGCTATCCCGGCGTTCGCTTGATCAATATGTACGGCATTACTGAAACAACGGTCCATGTCTCCTTCAAGGAGGTGGACGACCTCATGATCGACAGTGACGTCAACAATATCGGCGGCCCCATCCCCACCCTGGGCATGTATATCGTGGGCCGCGGCCGCAGAATGCAGCCGCCGGGGGTGGAAGGGGAGATCTATGTGGCGGGCCCTGGTGTTGGACGTGGTTATTTGAACCGGCCTGAGCTCACGGACCGGCGGTTTGTTTCTGTCCCCTTTCTGCCGGGAGAGCGGTTGTATCGCAGCGGCGATCTGGGCCGCGTCCTTCCCGGCGGAAAGATCAAGGAAATCGAATATCGAGGCCGCTGCGACCATCAGGTCCAGATCCGGGGCTACCGCATCGAGTTGGCGGAGATCGAGAGTTGCCTGGCGGAGATCGACGGCGTGGCGGAAGCGGTGGTAGCCTGCCGTCATGGCAATGATGAATTGGCGGCCTTTGTGACTTTCTGGCCCACGGAAGGGGGGACTGTCCCCGCCGCCGCGGATTTGAAAGCCCGCCTGGCGGGACGGTTGCCGGGATATATGATCCCCTCTAGCTTTATCCGGCTGGAGAGCATTCCCCGATTGCCCAACGGCAAGATCGACCGCAAGAACCTGCCGCTGGACACGGAGGCCATGGAGGCCACCGGCGGCTATCGCGCTCCGGAAAACGAGATAGAACGGTTGCTGATCTCCATCTGGCAGGAAGAATTGAATGCCAGGCGGGTGGGGATATTGGACAACTTCTTCGATCTGGGGGGCCATTCCTTCAATATCATCAAGGTTCATCAGCGGTTGAAACAGGCATTGGACAAAGACGTTCCCCTGGTGGCCATGTTCTCCTATCCCACGGTCAAGGAACTGGCGGAGTATTTGTCGCAAGGGGAAGGGCTGAACATGGCGGACGACGCGGAGATTGACGAGTCGCTGCAGGTGATGGAACAGACCTTCGGCAATTTTTTAGGAGATGACGATGACGAAGACTAGCGGCATGGAAGTGGCGATTATCGGGATGGCGGCCCGGTTTCCCCAAAGCGATTCTATCGAGGAATTCTGGAAGAATCTAGCGGA
>JAHELQ010000027.1 GCA_024644125.1 Candidatus Aminicenantota bacterium
ATTTTTGCATCGATGAGCGTGCAATTGGCAAACCATTGAAATACATCATTCAACCGGCACTTAATTTCGATCTCGCCTCCCTGCGACACTGACTTGCCGGCATTTACCGATTGCGTTTGCGAAGGATTTTGGCTCACCACATTCTCTACAATTGCGTCGCGTACCGCGATGGAAAATCCCCGTACGCCTATAAAAAGATTTTTTGAAAGATATAAATCGAAGCCCGCATCGATGCCGAGCCCCGACTCCGGCAATAGCTCCGGGTTGGGAAGTTGACCATGCCGCCCGGCCATTCCCCGGTCTAATAGTCCGATAGTGCCTCCCACTGATTTAAGACCGGGAGTGATAAAGCTGGTTCCCGCATTTGCAAAAATTGCGACAGATGAGCTGATCGCATAGCGCAATCCCGTACTCCAGAGAACCTTCTCCCAACCGGCTTGCGTTTCCCCTGGGGCAGCGCCGTTGATAAAATCGATTCTATTTTCGATATGCGCGTAACGAATCCCTCCGCGAATGACGAACTCTCCGAAACGAAGTTCTTCCTGAGCATAGAATCCAGCTTGCCAGGCAAATGATTTGTTTCCATAGAGCCTATAACCGAGTAACGGATCACTCCAGGTATAATAATCCGCCCCCTGGTAATCGGCCCCCACTGTCAGCAGATGATCCTGGCCATGCTTCATCGTCACGGCCAAATCCGCAGGAAGAATATTCTGATAGACCCCATTGTCGGACACTAGATGATCCACCTCTTCAAAATAGCTGTCTTGCCACTGCCGGTCATATTGCCTCAACCCCAAACTAACTTTCAAATTTATTTTTGGGTCGATCTGAAGGAAATATCCGGCGTTGACCGTAAGGTAACGATTGTCGAATCCTCTATATACCCGTCCTGTATCGCCATTATGAAGCCCTTTGTTTACAAAAAATGTCAATCGATGATTGTTTTTTTCGTCCAAAAAAACCGTCATCCCGGCAAACAGTTTCGTTTTCCGGTATTCCGGATTATCCTGCATATTGAGCCAGGAATTCTCGCTTCCGTAATCTGCGTAATCGGACATTTCATAGCCGGCGCCGGCAAAAAAATGAATGTCTTTGATACTGTCCTGATGATAGAATTGCCCGTTTAATGTATTATAGGATCCATAAGACGTTGAAATACGGGTTTTGCGTTTATCGATTCTCTCCTTCAAGATAAGATTGACAGTACCGGCCAATGGGCTCTGGCTGCCGGCAAAGTCCTGGGAAAGATAATTCGGATACAAAACCGACGCTGGCCCACGCAGCACCTCAATTTGCTTTATTGCTTCCAGATCCAGGGACATGGGATCGATAAACGCGTCCACCGGCAGCCCTTGTAGCATATACGTGCAATACTTCGGACCGATTCCACCGTATGTCCCCCAGTTAGCGTCGTTACGGGAAAGAACGCTCACTGAGGCCCCAGGCTCGTGTTTTAAGGCTTCGGCAACATTTCTGTTCACTGATATATTTTTGGTCAACTCTTCGTTGCCGATAACATCAATTTTCTGTGTCACGCTTCCCGCGGTCTGTTCTTGTTTGGAGCCGGTCACAACAATTTCAATATCCGGCAACTTGATGAATTTTTCTTTTTTCTTTTCCTTTTTTTCAGCAAATAACGATGACCCTAAAGCCAATATAGCCAGAAATAATATAACGCCAAAAATGCACATTCTTTTCATTCTAATCCACGACATAGTTAAAACAACCACTTTTTATGCCTCCTCGGTAACACCCTTTCGGTAATTGTAGCACGCAATGCCTGCCTTCGTCAATCTCCGCCTCAAGAACTGTTGGATTTTGATTAGTCCCCAATAAAAAATAACAGCAAGATCTTTCTTCCACTTTATTTGCATTCCAACCCAAAAACCAGAAGCGTCCCTATATAATTTGCATAATTCATACGTCAATATAAAAAAAAAATATTCTTCTTGCGTTTTATAAACAAAAAAATGCTTGAAAATTAGTGAGAATTTAGCTATCATAATACCATGACAAACAATAATATTGAGAATGTAACCGAATATTTTACCGAAGAAAGTACCGAGGTATCTCCTGAAGAAAAGTGGAATTATATCTTTCAGGACTGGATAAACCGGGTAGATCAGAAAAAGTTGATGCTCAATCTGTTTGAGCTGAAACTCTGGTTGGAAAGTATCGAATCATTCTTCTCATCGAGTTACCTGGAACACCTGGTATTTAAATATTCTACCAGCGAGTTGCGCAATTACGACTTTTATTTCTATACATTCACACAGGTTATTTCCAGAGTTGTCAATCACCTCAAAGATCTCGATTTTAAAAAAGACAAATATTTTTTGAATTTTGAAGAATTTATTGCTGAAAGCATTCTGGAAGGATATAGTACCAAATCTTTTCCCTTCATTCGCGAACTTTACTCCTCCGAATCCTGGTTCTACGGCCTAAGAATATTCCTGCAGAATTTAAAAACATTGGTTTCAGAACTGGCCAAAAGTGAAGTTATTACTCAAAAAGCATTTATGTCCATCAAGAAACTCTATCACAAAGAGCTGATCAGCAATCCAATCATAATATCCTTGTTGCAGAAAAACTTTATCCCCCGTATGGACAAAATATATCAACCGGATATTTCCGAAATCATCTCATCCATCCCCGAGAAAGATGTCAAAAAACACCTGGGCATATTCTTCATTTTTGCCTTCCGCATCATGAAGATCAACAACTTTATCGAATTGGACATCAATCGCTCACGTAACCTGAATATGTTGATACCCTTGATTATCACATTAAAAAACCATCTCGAAAACTTATTCGCATTTTATGAAAATCTTCTACTCAAATGCCTGGAACAAAACTTTAAAGAGAAACAAAAAATCAAACAGATAACAGAAGTTTTTGAAGAGCTAAAATCTGAATTCAAAAAAATCTACGACGGTGAATTACCAAACTATTTTGACATTTCAAATGAAAAAGTCAACAAACGCCAGATCTTGAGAAACATTCTCATAATAGCAGACGTAGCTGTAAAAGAATTGATCGAAACCGTCGCCAAGCTTTTTAAACCGGAAATATCCGGTAACAATATCTTCGAAAACTATATTTCCCGCAAACAACAGGCATTGGTTGTCAAAAAGAAGTTAACGAAATTGCATACCAAAATCAGTGATTACTTCCAGCAAAAAGGAAATATCAATCCCTCGGATATATTATTTGACATCAACCTGTTTATTGAAACAGATCTAAATTATCTCTTATATAAAGATTGGAATGAATTTTTATATTTTTACAATCACTTAATTAAGACGAACTTTTCACGTGATTTTGACGTGAATCTGAAAGCGTTTCATTCCTTTATTACAAACGTTCTCAAAGAAATTGTTAACAAAGGTTAAGCATTTTCCGGACCTGTAAAGGAAGCTCTTTTTATTTGCCCGGATAACGTAAAGTGTGGTCGAAAAGGAAAAAATATGTGGATTTTTATGCCCAATTTTTTTATATTTAACACACGAAAGAGTGGGGAATCAAATGATATATAACAATCACACCCAAAATATTATTAAAGCAATTCCCTTAAAAAACAAACAACTTATAATCGAACCTTTTAACTTTGAATTGGATAAAAAGAATGAACTCATCTTCTTTTTTAAACCCTGGTGTTTTACAAGCTCCAACTTTAACGACAACGCCGCTATAGTCAAGATGGCATTTGATAAATTTCGTGAATTCAATGTCGAAGTGTCAGGAATCTTGAAACTTACCGGGAAAAGGCTGGAAGAGCTAGAGATCATGGACAAACATTATGGAGTGATCAATAAACTTTCGAGATACGCCTCATCTATCCTTTCTGATGAGGAGAAAGAATTGATTGCGGAATCATTGAATGTACCCAATCTTGAAAACTTCGAAATTTTGGGTGGGCATGAATTTCTTGCCAAATTCCCAGAATTCGATGAATACTCTCTCAATGAATTCTGGGCCCAAAAGAAGTCTATAAAAGCCCGGAGTGGATTCTATTTTAATTGTTATGAGCATATCAACGAAAAATTCATCCTTGTCAATGGCTTTCACCCTTCGCAATTAAGAAACTATACTCACCCTGACCGCCAACTTTTTGTCGTGCTTGTACACTCTGATACCTCCTGGGAACTGTTAAAGGAAGATCTGATAGGCAATACTTTCCCCGAAAAAGCATCCCCCCATTCCATTCGGGGAGAATTATACCGGAATAAAAATGCCTATGGCATTCAAACAATTTCTATATCTCGAAATTACGTCCACCTCTCGGCAGGACCCTTCGAAGCATTGTTCGAGATCAATAATTTTTTTAAAGATATCGAAGAACTCGATTTCCAGCTAAGTTACACCAATCTGTACCGGTTATTCCAGAAAAACCAGATCGCTTTAACTGAGCTAAATCATGCGTTAATGAATCCGGCTAAAAAAATTGACGGTCATTTGACAGATCTATTTACGACCACTGAAGAGAAGGATTCATTGGAAGCGATTCATCATTACCAGAAATACTTTCTAAATCAATAGGCTCCATAATTACGGGAACAAATCTAAAGCCAATTGGTAGAAGGCTTCCACCGTCTATGTTATAATATTACGGATGAGAAAGCAAGAAAGGATTTTGGTTATACTTAACCCTGCTTCAGGCGTTGTATCTAAGGATATAGCTGCATCGGTCATATTCAGAAAGCTAAGAGAGCACTTCGATACGGTCTCAATTATCAACTCTAATTCCCCTGCTCATGGTTATGGCATTGCCAGGGAAGGGATGGAACATTTTGACGTCATCACTGCGTTCGGAGGCGATGGAACCATAAATTCAATTGCCGCAGCTCTGGTAGGTACAGACAAAGTGCTTGGCGTCCTACCGGGTGGTTCAGGAAACGGATTGGTCAGAAATCTAGATATGCCACTTTCCTGGAGAAGGGCGTTAGATATCTTGCGATTCGGAAAGGATAAACTTTTTGACGTGGGGAAAATCAATAACAGATTCTTCCTCAATGTCTCTGGAGTCGGTCTCGATGGCCTGATAGCCAAAAAGATCAACCTGGAAGCCAAAACCAGAGGGATCGCCCCATATTTATATCATGGTCTCAAGGGGTATTTTGAAACTCCGACATTCCGTGTCAAAATCACTCTGGATGAAATGGAATTTCAGGATGAGATAATGATCGTCGCTTTTGCCAATTTCAAACAATACGGCGGAAAAGCTGTTATTGCGCCATTCGCAGATCCGGCGGATGGCAAACTAGATCTCTGTATCATCAACAAATTTCGCTTGCTTGATGCCTCAATTAGCATACATAAACTTTTCAACGGTAATATCCATGAATTACCCTTTTATAAGACGTTTAAATTCCAGAAAGTTATTATCGAGACACTGGATCCCAATCAATCGCTTCCCTGTACAATCGATGGGGAATATGGCGGTAAGGAATTGAGTAGTTACACGGTTGAAGTGCTGCCTGCCAAAATCAAAATCAGGGTTCCTGCAGGTACCGTTTAATCTTGAAGATCACCAAACGTAAGAAAGGTTTTTTATCGAATTATTAAAATAAAAAAAAGGGAAGTATTTCTACTTCCCCTTTTATTTGAAGCTCTATTTTTTTGTTACTATCAATCAGTTCCTGCAAATTTTTCGGTTACTAAACCTAAGATTTCTATATTAGCGTTCCTGATCTCATTCATAACATCAACAACTTTCCCATATTCCAGTTCAATGTCAGCTTTTAACAAGATTTTCCTATCGACAATCTGTCTTTCTTCCATCAATTCGTCAATGGTAGTTGCTAATTTAGTAATATCTTGAATAACTTTGTCTTCAAGAAATACCTTCAACTCACCAGAAGTCTTATCCATACCTACATCAACCGTAATCATTTCACCCGGTTGAGGTTCTTCTTGTGTGTTCCTGGCTTCAGGCAGGGTAACGTTAGCACCCTTCTGAATCATCGGCGTAACGACCATAAAGATGATCAGTAGCACCAGTAAGATATCACACAGAGGTACGACATTAGGCTCTGACTTGGTTGAGCTTGAGCCCAGTTCTCCGCCGGCCATTTCAGGCTCCTTTCTTATTCTTAAGCTTAATGAAATGATCGATAAGTTCGGATGAGGCGTTGGCCATTTCTCCGGTAAAAATGTCAACTTTGTTCAACAGGGCATTGAAGAACCACACGGCGATAACAGCCACGAGAATTCCAAAACCGGTTGTGATCAAAGCTTCAGCAATACCAGAGGCAACAGTACCGATACCACCGGATCCAGAAACAGACATAGCCTGGAATGCGTTGATGATACCAAAAACTGTACCGAACAAACCAACAAATGGGCCTGTGGAACCGATTGTCGCCAGGGTGCTCATTCCTCTTTTGAATTCCTGTACACCCTTGATTGTCGCTCTTTCGATAGCTCTTTTGGCCGACTCTACCTTTTCGCTATAATTAGCATTGGTATCTTCCTGGAAATGTAATTCATTCAATCCCGCGGTCAAAACTTTTGCGAGATGACTATTTTTGAATTTTTTATCGGAAGACAATTTTACAGATTCTTCTATTTTACCTTCCTGCCAAAGTTTGCTAATCAATCTTAACAAAATATTGGACTGCTTTTTTGCTTTGGAGAAGACTAGAAGCCTTTCAACGCCTACTGCAATAGAATAGATCGACATAAAAGTCAATACGATAGCAACTGTTTTCGCAATGATTCCCATCGAGGCAAACATTTCAGATAGATTAAATTGCATAATAAACCTCCTATTTAAATGTGTGAGTATTATTGTCGTAAGTTAAACGTGACAACAACTGTAAATTTAACAGGCTTCGGAATACCGTTCACAATGTAAGGTTCATATACCCATTGTTTAATTGCCGCAAGCGCATTTGAATTCAACAATGGATGCCCACTGATAACTCTGGCAACAGTTACCCGTCCGTAAATATCAGTAGTCGCCTCAATTATAACCTTTCCCCGAATCCTGGCTTTCAACGCAACCGCAGGATATTCAGGTTCTACCCGTTTGATCAATTTTGGGGTCTGAACACTGGAAACCCTGAGAGCTTCAGTTTCGGTTGCTTCGCCGAGTCCACCAAGGACTCCGCCGACAACACCACCTTCGACTCCGCCTTCGACTCCGCCTTCAATTCCACCTTCAATACCGAAATCTCCGATATCTTCTTCTTCGATTTCTTCAGGAACTTCGACGGGAGCCACTAAACGACCAGCCATAACCGGTTTGTCTTTCGCATCTTCTCTTTTCTGCTGTTTACCGGTTTTCCGTTTGGTAGATTTTTTCTTTGCCGGTGGTGGCGGTGGCGGTGGCGGTGGCGGTGGTGACGACATGAACACATTGATGACCTTTAGTTCTGGTAAATTAGTTTGTGCATCCATAAGAGGCACAACAACAACTGCTGCGATCAACAATGCGTGTAGTAAAAAAGATAGGGGGAAGGTTAACCATCTTTTTGTGGCCTGATTTTTGCCGCTTGATGCAATTAACGCGTCCTCAAACATAATAACCTCCCTAAGAAAACTAACACAGAGTAATATATATAACAAATCTTATTAAATTTCAAGCTATTTTTCATATTTTTTTCTACCCAGGAAAGATTTTTCCCAGATTTTTAACCACGAACATGACTGAAAAATCGAGGAGTAGGTACCGACGATTATACCGACAATAAGAGTGAATGAAAAGCTGTGAATGACCTCTCCACCGAAGAAAAACAGCGCCAACACAGTTAACAAAGTTGTGCCGGATGTTACAATGGTTCGACTCAATGTCTGGTTAATGCTACGATCCAGTATCATTGCCGCAGAATCTTTGCGCATTAATTTAACATTATCCCTCACACGGTCAAAAATAACGATTGTATCGTTCAGTGAATATCCGACAATCGTCAACAACGCTGCGACCACCGACAAGGAAATTTCAATTTGAAAGAACAAAATCGCGGTGAGACAAACCAAAACATCGTGAAATAGCGTGATAACCGCAGCCAGACCATAGATAAATTTAAATCTGAAGCCAATGTAGATCAACATTCCGAGAAGCGCCCAGAAAGTGGCAAGCATCGCTTTTTTTCTAAGATCATGGCCAACCTGCGGACCGACGCTCTCGACGCTCAAGAAGGTGAAATGACCGAGATAGGTTTTGTCTTTCAAGATTGAAATAACATTGTTTTTCAGTCCCTTCGTGTCGAGGTCCTCAAACTGTCCAATCAAACCCCTGGCATCGTCTTTTCTCATTTCGAGAATCGTTTTTGCGGTGTTCGCGGCAGACTCACTATCGATACCACCGGCAACCAGAATATTGGAAATCGCGGTTTCAGAAATATTGTTGAGGTCCTTTTTGCCGGCGTCCGCTTCAACCTTGTCGCGCGCATCGATAAATGCTTCACGAATGGTGTTGGCGGATTTCGCAAGAGCTTCCAGGGCCTCGTCTTCAGACAATTCCTCTTCAGAAATGTTCATCGTCTTGATGAAGAACTTCGTCTGGCCTCCCTCAACACTCTGGATAACCGATTTTTCCAAACCGACGTTTCCCAGGATCTTTCTCAATTCGTTTTCACTGGTAGCGTCTTTGAAGCTGACCTCTACCATGGTACCGCCTGTGAAATCGATTCCAAGATTAAATCCCATGGTATAAAAGGAAATCAGTCCTGCGATAATGACGAGAACGGAAATCCCGAAGGCCCAATAGCGTTTTTTCATAAATTCAAAATTCGGCTCTTTTGTAAATAACTTCATTGTTCCACTCCTATCATATACTGATTTTCGTCAGTTTTTTCCGGCTTCCGTAAACGAGATCGAAGATAACTCTGGAGACAAACACTGCGGTAAACATACTTGCTATAATACCGATGATCAGAGTGACGGAAAAGCCCTTGATGGGACCTGTGCCGAACTGGAATAAAAAGATCGCAGCGATGATAGTCGTCAAGTTGGCGTCGAAAATCGTTACGAACGCTTTCTTGAAGCCTGAATCGATCGCTGACTTCGGTGATTTCCCGGCTCTCAAATCCTCTTTGATTCGTTCAAAAATCAAAACGTTGGCATCCACCGCCATACCGATGGTCAGGATGATACCGGCGATACCCGGTAATGTAAGCGAGAATTTGAAATAAGCCAGAGCACCCATCAAGATTAAAATATTCAGTCCTAAGGCTAATACAGAGTTTAAGCCTGCGCCTTTATAGTAAAACACCATAAAAAATATCACCAGGGTCAATCCGATCAATGCGGCGACAATACCCTTGCGAATAGAGTCCGCACCCAATGACGGGCCAATCACTCGGTCCTCGAGATATTTCATCGGAGCGGGAAGCGCGCCTGAGCGGAGAACGAGCACCATATCGTCAACCTCTTCCACGGTATAACGACCGGTTATGATGCCGCTGTCGAAGATCGAATCCTGGATCGTCGCCACCAATTCGACTCTACCGTCCAGAACAGTCGAAAGCCGTTTCCCGATATTCGCGGAAGTAAACTTCTCAAATTTACGCGCGCCCTGGGAACCAAGGCTAAAACCGATTGCCGGAGCGCCATATTGGTCCTGGGAACGACGGGCGTTCTTAAGATCTTTTCCAGTCACAATGGAAGCCGCCTTCATGACATAAAACCCCTTTTCCATACGGCGTGGATTCGTTTTCAGTATTTGAAGATCTTCGGGCAACGTACCCTCGTATTGGGCCAACGCAGCCTCTTCGGTATTGAACGGTCCCGCCATCACCTGTTTCCATTCAAGCATAGCGGTACTTTTAATCAACGCCTTGGCTCTGCCGGGATCCGGTACGCCTGGTAATTGGACCAAAAGACGGTCCCCGGATAAGCCTTCTTTCTGGATTACCGGTTCGGAAACACCAAATTCGTCAACCCTGTTCCGGATCGTTTCCAAAGCCTGGCTAACCGATTGTTCCCGCATCCGCATTTCGATATTGGGCCGCAAACTCATATCAATGGTTCCACCGGCGATAGCGTATTTCCAATCCCGGAAATAATCATCCAATATATCTTTGATTTTCGATTCGTCTTCGAACAGGATTCCGCTGGCCTGAATGCCGGTATCCCCTTTGCGAATAACTTTCTCGAATGTAATGCTGTCTTCGGTAAAAAGGTTTCTTAACTGGGCGACGCTCTGATCTGTCTGCACGCGGATCGCTTCGTCTGTTTGGACTTCAAGGATCAAATGCATGCCGCCTTTCAAGTCCAGCCCGAGGGTGATTTTATCTTTGGGCGGATAAAACAAAACCACAGATATGACAATCACCAGAGCAATTAGGCCAACTTTCCAGCCAATCGATTTCTTCATATTTGCCTCCGAATTGTAATTTTGCGTATGATACCAAAATTAGTGGAATATTAGTAGTCCCGATCGGGAAAGGGACGAATATATGGTGAATGATACTTAAGAATAGTTGCACAACAACACCAGAGTGGTGTTTGCAGAATTCCCAAAGTCTTCATTTAGCCGTCACAACACCCTGTTGTGGATCAATGACACTGGAAATCGAAGATTTTGCAATCTGAACCCTTGTGTTTTTATCCACTTCCAGCTCTATCCGGTCATCCATTACCCTGGTAACCGTGCCGAAAATGCCGCCAGCAGTGATGACCCGTTCGCCGCCTTTAAGAGAAGTAATCAATTGTTGATGATTCTTTTGTTTTTTTCTGGCGGGCATGATAATCAGAAAATAAAAAATCACGAAAATAATGATAAAAGGGATCAATGCGCCGAACATACTGGGTTGAGCGGCTCCTCCACTGGTTTGTCCAAACAAAAACATCTTTACACTCCTTGTGCATAAAGAGACAGGAACATCTCTTTAAACGACTTAAATTCTCTTAGCTTTATAGAATACCTTATTTTATGCATAAAATCAAGGTAAAAATGGATGTTGTGAATTGTGTTCAAGACTGAGGACGTGATCTCCCGTGAGTTGTAAAGGTGCCTCAGATAAGCGCGGGAGAAATTGCGGCATGTATAACATTCGCACATCTCATCCAGAGGTTTGTCGTCCATTTTGAATCGCTCGTTCTTGATGGATATCTTGCCTCTGGAAGTGAACAGAGTGCCTCTCCTGGCATTCCGGCTGGGCATCACGCAGTCGAACATATCGATACCGTGCTCCACCGCGAACAATATCTCCTCGGGAGTGCCGGATCCCATCAAATAGCGGGGTTTTTCCTTCGGCATTTGGGGCACGATGAACGAAACGATTCGCTCAAAGTCATCACGGGGCTCGCCCACGCTCAAACCGCCCACCGCATACCCCTCAAAATCCAAACTCACCAATTGCTTCAACGCCCTGGCACGCAAATCCTCGAACAATCCGCCCTGCACAATACCAAATTGAGCGTTTTCGCGATTGGTGTCCAGAAAATGTCCCCGCGCCCGCTCCGCCCACTCGCCGGTAATGGCCAACGCTTTCTCGTCGGTTTTGCGGTCGGCGGGGTAAGTGGCGAAGTTGTCCAATACCATTTGAATGTCCGAATCCAATACATTCTGCACATCTACAACATCTTCGGGAGAAAGGAAAAATCGACTGCCGTCCAAATGGGATTTGAATTCGACTCCCGATCGAGAAATCTTCGATTGGCCTTGCAACGAGAATATCTGGAATCCGCCGCTGTCGGTCAAGATCGGCCGCGGCCATGAGATAAAGTCGTGAAGGGAACCGAACCGCCGGATTACATCCAGGCCCGGACGCAAAAACAAATGATAGGTGTTTCCTAAAATGATTTGGGCCCGGCATTGCAGTAAATGCTCCACAGTGAGTGCTTTCACACTTCCGGCGGTACCGACCGGCATAAAAATGGGGGTTTCTATAGTTCCTCGCTTCGTGGTGATGACGCCGAGACGCGCATGGGTAGCCTGGTCCAATCCTAATATGTCAAACTTCATCGTCCAATGTCTTCCTTTTGTGTGGGCAAACAAAACGCTATTATATCACAAAATTCAGGCCGTTCTCACAACCGGTCATCACCCGTATCACTTTTTCGGCCACCTGGACAGGCAAAACCCTTCGGGCGTTTGGAGAAGGTAATTGCGCTCCAGTGATGGTCGGGGGGGAAACCATGTTGAATCTCACCGGCGAAAAGGCCTCGGCATACGATTGAGTAAGCAACCACAACGCGTTTTTCGCCGCGGCGTAGGGTAGGATTTTTTTGTACGGCTTCATATCACCAACAAACTCGAAACCGATATTCACCACCGCTTCGAGGCCTCCTTCCGCCAATAGAAACCTGGTGATTTCAATCGCAGGGACTATATTGTCAAAATAATCCCGTACAAAATCGGTTGCGGTGAGCTCTCGGATGTCCTTGTATGTGAGAGGCCCCCAATTGTTTACCAAATAACGGCAGCGGCGGATCGCCTCCTTATGCTGCTCCAAAAAAAGGGCAATCCCACCTATAGTCGATAAATCTCCCTGAATCCAATCGCATCCGCGGCGATTCTGGAGGGGATTGCTGAAATACTGGGCCACGACACCGATTCCCCTTTGCGAAAAAACATCGACAAGCGCTCCACCCAACAATCCGGAAGCGCCGGTGACCAATACAGTGCGTTGCGTCATTTTTCTTCCGGAAGGGGGGAAACATCGTCTCCCCCTCTTCTATAATTTAATCCAGATGTAACTGCTTCTTGAACAGCCGCAACGTGTTTTGCATCAACATGGCGACTGTCATTGCCCCAATACCGCCCGGTACAGGCGTGTAGTAGGAGGATTTGGCAAACGTCTCTTTGTGGATATCTCCGGTAATCCCGTAGCCCTTTTTTTCGAATTTTTTTATCTGGGATTCATCACATAGAGCCAGCACGTCCTCTTTTTTATCCAGCCGGTTGATTCCCACATCCACCAGCACAACGCCATCCTTTACCATATCGGCTGTAACAAAACCCGGTTTGCCGATCGCCGCTACGATAATATCCGCCTGCTTCAGAATCGAAGGCAAATCTCTTGTCCGTGAATGACATAACGTGACAGTGGCGTTCCGGTTGGTGAGCATGGCAGCCATCGGTTTCCCCACTATGAAGCTCCGTCCCAGAACCACGGCGTGCGTGCCGGAAAGGTCAATTTTATAATGATCCAGAGTCTCCAGAATTCCCGCGGGGGTACAGGGATATATATCGGTGCGCTGCAACGTGAGCATACCGAGATTCACCGGATGGAACCGGTCCACATCTTTCGCCGGATCAATATGATCGAGGATTTCCCATTCGTCTAGATGGTCAGGTAACGGCATTTGCACAAGAATTCCATGCACGTCCCCATCCATGTTCAGCCGGGATATTGTGTCCAACAATTCCGAGGATGACACCGAAGCGTCCAATTCCAGCACTCTGGATTCGATTCCCAACTTCTCGGCGGTTTTATTCTTGCCCCGCACATAAATTTGGGACGCCGGGTCATTGCCGGCGATCACAACTGTCAAACCCGGCACTTTGCCGGTACGGATTTTAAGCTCTTCAACCTCTTGCTGCACTCGTTGTTGCACAAGATCGGCCAATATCTTTCCATCCAATATCGTCATATTTCGTCTCCCTCAAAAAGCCGCGAGGGCTTGCGTTACACAAGCCCCGGCAGAACGGTTCAATCCTCCAACAAATGGATTGCCATGCCGCTTTTCAGTTTCGGTTCGAACCAGGTGGATTTCGGCGGCATGATATTCCCGGAATCCGCCACATCGAACAATTGTTCGATGGTGGTGGGATAGAGGGAAAACGCTACAATGAAATCGCCGCTGTCCACCAATTTTTCCAATTCTCCTGTGCCGCGAATTCCGCCGACAAAATCAATGCGTTTGTCTTTCCTGGGGTTTTCAATTCCCAAAATGGGGGCCAGAAGATTTTTTTGAATGATCGAGGCATCCAGTGATTCCACCGGATCATTTGCGTTAAAACTGCCGGTTTTCGCTTTCAACAAATGCCACTGCCCACCGAGGTACATGCAATACTGCCGGGTCTCCTGAGGGGCTTTAAGGTTTGTTTTTTCGATATCGAAAGATTTGCCCAGGACGGCCATAAAACCGTCAACCGAAAGCCCGTTCAAATCTTTTACAACTCTGTTGTAGGGGAGAATTTTCATCTGGTTGTCGGGAAAGATGACCGACAGGAAGAAGTTGTATTCCTCATCGCCGGTATGATTGGGATTGGCCTCCTGCCGTTCGATCTTGACGCGGGTACCGGAAGCGGAGCGATGATGGCCGTCGGCAACATACAGAAAATCCACTTTGGCGAAAGCGTTTTTAATCTCCTGAATCAACCCGTCGTCTTCCACCACATAAAAAACATGACGCACACCCTCAGAGGTGAAATCGTATTCGGGCTCCCGGTCCAACGCCCTGGTGTAGAGAGCGTCAATCTCGTGATTGTGTTTGAATGTCAAAAACACAGGGCCTGTGTTGGCGTTCAAGATCTTGATATGCCGCATCCGGTCCAGTTCTTTATCTTCCCGGGTCAATTCGTGTTTTTTAATGACATCGTCCTGGTAATCCTGACAGGAGGATCCGGCCACCAGACCTACCTGCACATGATCGCCCCAAATTTGTTTATAGACATAGAATTTCTTTTTTTCGTCCTGGATCAGCGTTCCTTCATCCCGGAATTTTTTGAAATTAATAGCAGCCTGTTGATAGACTTCGTCGGAATACAGATCAATACCATCCGGTAAATCGATCTCGGGCTTTACAATATGCAAAAACGAATAAGGATTCCCCGCGGCATATTCTTTCGCCTCTTTGGAATTGAGAACGTCATATGGGGGTGAAGCCACTTTACTCACAATATCTTTTCTGGGTCTTACACCTTTGAAAGGTTCGATTCTAGCCATTGTCAATCCTCCTAAATCGACCGGGAACGAGAAGACGCAAACCTCGAACATCCGGTGCAGTCATGAATTGTTAAATTGAAGAATACATTATAGAATAAACAACGTCAATGTCAACCGGCAGAGAGGATATCGGACAATAATTTCAAACAGAGGGGGCAGCCGCCAAATTCACAGTGACCGTCAGCACCTCGCCTTGTACTTCGATCTTCCCATACTTTCCCTTATAATCTTTAAATATCAGCCTCCCGGGAGCCTCCCCCAACGCCTCGAGATACGAATCGAGGTTCGCCTTCACGTGGTTGAACGCGCTTTCCGCTCGTTGTTTACCGGGGTAGTGAATCACGATCTTCGTAACGACCTCTTGCGAACCAACTTTGAAATCCGCCGCCACACCGAAGATTTCTCCCTTCAGCAAGAGCACGTCGTCTTCCCCCAGCGTATAGAGGGAGGCTAAAGAATACATACCTCTGATCAACCGCTCGCTTCCAGCCACCCGGTCCTTTTCCGGTAGCCGGGCAAACAAATCCGCAGGCTCCGCCGCCGGGATGTTTTTTTGCGTCGCCAGTAGCAACGCTGTCATAGCTGGCGCAACCTCTTTTTTGCCGCTGTAATTGTTCACCACTAGAAAATAGTCTCCCCACAGCGCCACCAACTGGTACGAATCGCCGGTGCTCCTGCCGGGAACGCCGGGAACAGGAATTTCCTGCCCGCATTTCATCAGATAAATTCCAAGGGCCGCCTCAGGCGAGGTCATTTTATACGCCTCCAGAGCCAGTTCATCCTCGCCCTTAATATACCGTTGAACGGTGAGGACATCAAAACCGAATTCCAGGAAGAGTTCCGATCCGCCGTTGATATGACCGTACAGACCGTTGCGGTTAAACGTCCTGGCACCGTCCTTGATCTGCCAACCGGCGGAGAAATTCCCGGACGGAATTTCCAGTCCGGCGGAATATAGGGAAACGGCCACCATCACGATGGCCGCTAACATACAGATTGATTTCTTCATTCTTTATCCGAGTTCGATTTTTTGGTGTTTTAGTTTCGCGGAATCCACAACCCCAAGACCAAGCTTTTCGCCGTAACGCAGATAATCGGTGTACCGCGGGTGTTCGTTCACTTTCACACCCATCGCCTTGCGCTTTTCCACCATCAAATTGTGGCAAATCAGATCGAGAGCGAATGGATCCGTGGCAAAAAACAAGCGGTTGTAATTGTAGGTAAAATTGGCCACCGGCATGGGACCGCCGTCATATTGACCGATCAAACCGTCAGTGACATTCAACACCATTTTATCCCGCACCGGCGGAAATGCCAGAACCTCGGTGCAGACATTGAAAAACAAGGGACGGTGGAGCCGCCCGGTATTGCAAATAGCCCCGTATCCCATATTCTTGGTGGCCATGGAGACACCGTTGCCGGTATTTTTGAACACCGGCACATTGATTATTTTGGTCAGTGTGTTGGTCAACAACTTGCCGAAGTAGGAGTGCTTGCCGTTGAACACATGCTGATTCAGGTAGGGCAGGTCGGTCGGGCCATCCACTTCGGCCCAATAATAGACATCCTTATCGAATTGGTCCACGCTGACATGTTTGCCGTTCTTCCCCAGCCATTTGCTCTGGTCCTCGGTCTTCCCTTCGGCGGCGGCCTCGTCCATTGTCTGCAAGCCAACGATTCCAACTCCGTGGAACCGCTCGGACGTAAAGCCCGCGTCTTTAAGCATGTAGTCGAAGCGGTCCCAAATAATAATGTTCCCCGCAGGAATTCCTCCCTTTTTCAACCAATCGATAAGAGCATCCACCACTTCGAGGCGAGTGGAAATCAAACCGGCTCCCACCGGGTTGACCTTGATACCCACCACATCGTTTTTATTGAAAAACAATTTAAAACTGTCGTCCAGATTCTTACCGGTCAATTCTCCGATTCCGCGGGCTATCATGTCGGCCACAATCGCGGCATTGATGGTTTTTTCTTTGGTCGCCGCCGGATGTGAAACTTCCACCACGCTTCCGGGAAACGCTCCGGGTAACGAATGTTTCCCTTTCGGGACCTTCATCGCATCCTCAATATTGGTTTTCACCGTCTGTGGCGGGCGCCGTTCCTCTTTTTCTTGCGCCCACAACGATGGTGTCCCCAATACCAGTCCCGCTCCGCCGGCAACCTTCAAAAAGCCTCTCCGGCTGATATCCCAATTACTCTTGATACTCTGATAACGCCGTTTATTCATCCTCATCTCCTTAATTTCTATATCATACTAAAATTATACCGATTCGGACGAAAAAAGGCAAAAAAAAATCTAATTTACTTAATCAAGCGGTCAGTTCATGATCAACTGGTTCACTTCAGCAAGGTCGCGGACATTGATGAGAGTGATATCCTTTTCAGCATCCCTGGCGGTTCTTTTTAAAATCCCCGCCAATACCCGGCCGGAACCAATCTCGGCATATTTCACGATATTTTTTTCTTCGAGGAATTTTATCATGGTATCGTGCCAATAAACCGGACGGGTCACCTGCTTTTTCAACGATTCGCGGGCGATCTCGCCGGAGGTCATTTCCGCCACTTCAATATTGTTTATCACAGGGAATTTCAAGTCGTTGAACTTGATATTATCCAGATCTACCGCCAACTTTTCTTCAGCCGGAAGCATTAATTCAGAATGAAATGGAGCGGATACCGGCAAATATTTCGCTTTACTTCCGATTTTTTCGATGGCCTCGGCAACCGCGCCGGTCGCTCCGGATATGACAATCTGGTTGACGCTGTTGAAATTCGCAAGATTCACAGGTCCCTCAACCTGTTTTAACGCTTCGGTAACCACATCGATGGAAGCGCCCATAATCGCGGCCATCGCGCCCTGACCCACAGGAACGGCCTTCTGCATATACTGGCCTCTTTTGTGAACCAGCAGTACTGCGTCTTCGTACGACATAGCCCCAGCGCAGAGCAAAGCGGAATACTCGCCCAGGCTGTGTCCGGCGGCCATTGCCGGTTCTTTCCCTAACAAATTGTACAAAATATAGGAAACAGTTAATAATGCAGGTTGCCCATTGTAGGTCAGTTTCAATTCTTCTTCAGGTCCCTCGAAGCAGATCTTCGAGAAATTGTACCCCAATATCTCGTCCGCCATTTTAAAGGTTTTTTTACCAAATTCAGTGTTCTCATACAAATCTTTTCCCATACCTATTATTTGGGATCCCTGTCCCGGAAAAAGAAAAACATAATCCTTCATCATTTCTCCTTAATCAAATGAAATTATAACATATTGGATACGGATTGGCAAAAAATGTGTAATATTCTCCCGACCATCAACCATTTGTTACTTGAAACACTTTTCACAAAAGGCTTATCGAGATCTCAATCCGGGATAAAGATTTGTTTCCCCTTCGCTTTTCGCCACAATGACCGCGCCTACGCTATCGCTGAAGATATTGATCATAGTCCTGTACATGTCGATGGGACGGTCCACAGCCAACATAGTCCCGATAATAACTCCCACATCCGCATCTCGGAAACCGATGGCCTGGGTCACGATAAAAATCACGACTACGCCGGCCGCCGGAATGCCGGCCGCTCCGACCGCGGACAAAAGCGCCGTCAACACAATCAAAAATTGCTGCATGAGGGTCAAATCCAGACCCAATACCTGGCTGATGAAAATCACTCCGGCGCATTCATAGAGCGCCGTGCCGTTCATATTGACAGTGGCGCCCATAGGCAGGACGAAGCTGGAAATCGTGTTGGACACGCCTGCCTTTGTTTCCACATCGTTCATAGTGACAGGTAATGTGGCGTTGGAAGAGCAGGTAGAAAATGCGGTGATCATGGCGGATGTCATGGCTTTGTAATGAAGGACCGGATTGATACGGGTGGTGACGTAAAAGATCAACGGCAACACGATGAACATATGAATGGTGAAACCGGCCACTATGGTAAAAATATACAGACTCACGGTTTTAAACAGATCCAATCCGGCCGAAGAAACAGTTTGGGTGATTAGACCGAAGATTCCGATAGGAGCCACTTTGATGACATAATCGGTGATCTTCATCATCATTTCGAACAACGAACCAAACGTCTGCTTGAGGAATGCCTGGGAATCGGGTTTCAATTTTGTGATGGCGATTCCCATGAAAATGGCGAAAAAAATGATCCCCAACATATGCCCGTTTACCGCTGCTTCGAGGGGATTCAATGGAATCATGTTGACAAGGATCTCGCCGGGCGACGCGGGTGTTTTGAGGTTCGCCGGGTCGAAATGTCCGTTTCCCGGAATATTGGCCCCAACCCCCGGCTGCATCACATTGGTCACAACCATACCGATCAGGACCGCCAGCAACGTGGATACAAAATAATACGAAAAGGTCTTCAATCCTAGACGGCCGATACTTCTACCTTCTCCCACGCTGGCCACACCGCTGACAATGGAGGTGACAATCAACGGGACAATTACCATTCTCAACAAACGAATGAATATCGTACCCAACGAAACCACCAGATTGTACACCCAACCGGAAGGTTCTCCGTGGTAGATCAATTGAAACACGATCCCCGCCACAATGCCCAACGCCATCGCGATCACTATTTGCCAATGTAATTTCAATTTCATGTTATATAAACCTCGACCATTTTTACGTACATTGAATCTATTCTAAGGAATCTCGAAAAGAAAGTCAAAACTGTACAAATTTTTCGGATTTTACTATAATGGGCGAATGGATATCGTAACTTCATTCGCAGGTTTAAGTCTATTGTTGGTGGTGGGAAAATTCTTGAGATACAAAATCAAGCTAATGCAAAAATTATACATCCCCACCTCTGTTATCGCGGGCGTTCTCGGTCTCATTATCGTGCAATCAATGGGCCACCGGCTCCCCTCCGGCTGGACCGCCGGCTGGAGCTCGTTGCCGGGCTTCTTGATAAACATTGTATTCGCCGCGTTGTTTTTGGGGGTGACCATCCCCTCCCTGTCCACAATCTGGAAAAAATCAGCCCCCCAATTGGCCTACGGACAGATTGTCGCCTGGGGACAATATTTTGTCGGCATGTCTTTGGTATTGTTGGTATTGAAACCATTGTTCAAAGTGCCGGAGGTGTTCGGCGTCATCGTGGAAGTCGGTTTCGAAGGGGGACACGGAACGGCAGCCGGACTCAAAGAGACCTTCATCACTTACAACTGGGCCGAAGGAACCGATTACGCCCTCGCCTCGGCGACGTTTGGAGTTGTGACAGCCATAGTCTTCGGCATCATCCTCATCAACTGGGCGGCCCGCCGCGGCTACACCCACCGCCTAAAACCCTTGAACCAGTTGGGAGCCGGCGAATGGGGCGGATTCTATTCACCGGATCAACGGCCTGTGGCGGGGATGCAGACGGTATCGGCTGATTCCATCGACTCGTTGGCCTTTCATCTGGCCATCATCGGCATCGCCGTACTCATCGGATTCGGTATCAAGCAAGGCCTTCTGTTTGTCGAATCGCTCTCGCCCGCCTTGAGCAAGACAAAAATCATGGCCGGCTTCCCGCTTTTCCCTCTGTGCATGTTGGGTGGGCTCGCGGTGCAAATTTTCGTCACAAAAACGATCAAGGTATCGCCGATCGACCACGCGTTGATGCAGCGGCTCAGCGGCACGGCTCTCGATTTTCTGGTGGTGGCCGCCATCAGCACCATTCGCCTCGAAGTGATCGCCAAAGATATCGTCCCCTTCTTCATAATCATCAGCGCAGGTATCGCGTGGAACATTTTCTGCGTCATGTGGCTGGCCCGAAAATATCTTCCCAA
>JAHELQ010000397.1 GCA_024644125.1 Candidatus Aminicenantota bacterium
CGGCATCGGTTCCAGTATGGTGCCGGATATCTTAAAAATGGCCAAAATCGACGATGTGGTGATGATGGACGAGGTGTCCACTATCGAGAACTGCCACCTCTTGCTGAAAAACCATTACATCTTCGCCGGCGGCTCCTCAGGATCCGTGTTCGGAGCCATTAAAAAATACTTCGCCGGTAAGCCGATTCCCAAACCACTGGACATTGTGGCTGTCTTTGCCGATAGGGGAGAGAGGTACGCCGACACAGTGTACAACGATCAATGGGCGCGGCAATTTATCGTCCGGAATAAAAGTGAAAATCCGGGCGGGAAGTCTTAGACGCTAAAAAATTTTGCCCGCGGATGGTGAACCGCCAGCGCCGTGACCGACGCTTCCGGATCCATCATCATTCCTTCGGTCAATACGACGCCTATGGAGACCTCGATATCCAGGAGGCGGAATATCGCCTCCTGCGCCTCCAACCGCGGGAACGCCGGATATCCAGGACTGTACCTGCAACCCTGTTCCCCGATTGCCCATGCCTCCCGGATGCGGCCGTGCATGAGCCGGGCCGCCGCCTCTGCCGCCTCTAACGCCAGAGAATAGACGATATGGGAGGTGGCGTATTCCTTTTTGTATTTATGATCATTGGCGAGGCCGGTCAATTCGCTGCCCGCTGTCACGCAAAAGAGCGCCACTGAATCCGTCCGCCCTTCGGCCACATAATCCGCCAGGCTGAGCCTCTCGCCCTCCGGCTGCCGGGGAAAGTCAAAGGTCGCCAATTCCCGTCCGTCGCCGTCCGCTAACGAGATCCCTTCGTTTTTCCGCGTCGCTTTGAAAAACCGGTACACACCTCTGGGGGGCTGGATGTTTGCCTCCTCGATCCGCCGCTTCACCGCCTCCACCATCGCCGTCAATTCCAGCGCCCGGGGGTTGTTTTCTTCCATCAACCGGCGGTACACCCCTTTTAAACCGAAATGTCTGCCGTAGAGCATCTGCTCGTTCAGCGCGGCGTACACCTTGTCGAAGGTGAATTCCACTGTATGCAGCTCAAAATCCGGCGGCGTGGGTAGATTGTCCGCTTCCAGCACCGGTTCTACGGAGGCTGCGGTCATCGTCGCCGGCGGGGCGGGTGTTGCGGCCAGTTCCCGCTTTTCTACTTGCGGCTCCCCTTTGAGCAACCGCTCCATCTGCTGTAAACCGTCCACGGCGTCAGCCGCGTACAGCACCTTGCCGGAATATCCGGGTTGAAGTTTGCCCGCGGCAAACGATTGTGATAGAGCCGCGCCTCCCACCAACACCGGGATCGAGATCCCCTCCGCCGCCAATTCCCGAGTCACCGCCTGCATCTGGTGCGCCGACCGCACCAACAGGCCGCTGAGCCCCAGAGCGTCGGGCTTGTGCATCCGGATGGCGTCGATCATGGTTCGCGTGTCCACATTGATCCCCAGATCGACCACCCGGTAGCCGTTGTTGGAGATCACCATCTCCACCAGATTTTTGCCGATATCGTGCACATCCCCTTTGACCGTCGCCAGCAACAACACACCCTTGCTCGCCGTTTCCGAGGGCTCCAGATATTGTTCCAGATGGTCCACTGCGGCCTTCATCACCTCCGCCGATTGTAAGACCTCGATGACCGTCAGCTCTCGGGCGTTGAATTTCGCCCCCACCGCAGCCATCCCCTTCATCAAGATGTCGTTGATGATGTCAAGCGGCGCGTGATTTTTCAGCGCCTCTTCCAGGTCCTCCACAAGTCCCTGTTTCAGCCCCTCCACGATGTAATATTGCAGTCTTTCTTCCAGCGGTAGCCGCGCGTGGTCAGGTTGCGCTTTCGCCTTGACCGCCCGGGTTCCGTAATAACCGATGAATTCCTTTACCACATCGCCGCTATTGTCATACAACATCTCTCGGCAGAGACGCTTCTCGTCATCCGGCAACGTAGCGTACCGGACAATTTTTTCGCTGTTCACGATGGCCATGTCGAGTCCCGCCTGAACCGCGTGATACAACATCGCCGCGTTCAACGCCTCCCGCCCCGCTTCCGGCAACCCGTACGAGACATTTGAGATCCCCAGCGATGTTTTGCTCGCGGGGTACCTTTTTTTGAGTTCCGACACCGCCTCGATGGTGGCTGCGGCGCAGCCATGGAATTTTTGGTCGCCTGTCCCCACCGCGAACACCAACGGATCAAACACAATATCCTCCGCCGGGAAGTTCAATTCGTCTGTCAGGATGCGGTAGCTCCGCTCCGCCACGTCGAGCTTTTGCTCCAGCGTGACCGCCATCTCTTTTTTGTCGATCAACAATACGAGCAACGCGGCGCCGTACCGCCCCGCCAACGCCGCCACCTCGCGGAAGCGCGATTCGTCCTCCATGTTGATGGAGTTGATCAAACATTTGCCCTGCACCAATTTGAGCGCCTCCTCGATCACCGCAGCCGGCGAGGTGGAGTCGATCATCACCGGCGCTTTCACCTTTTTCAGGAGCAGGGGATAGAAGCGGGCGATATTCTCTTTTTCGTCGCTTTCGGTGTCCGCCAGGTTGATGTCCAGGATTTGCGCCCCTCCCATCACCTGCAGTTTGCCGATGTCGCTTGCCTGGTCGAATTCAGATTCGCGAATCAATGTTCGGAACTTTTTGGAACCTGACATATTGGTCCGCTCGCCGATCATCACCGGCCGGTTCTGATCGGTGAATTCCACTGATTCCAGACCTGACACCAGCGACGCCGGCTTCGGTTCCACCTGGCGGGGTCGCGCTTCCCGGGCCAATTCGCCCAGGATGCGGATATGCTCCGGCGTCGTGCCGCAACAACCGCCCACGATATTGACCTGTCCCCCGATGACAATGGGAGCCAATTCCTTCGCGAAGGCCTCCGCTCCCAGGGTAAACGCACCGTTTTCATCCGGCAATCCCGCGTTTGGATATAACGACACATAAAAATCCGAACGTTCCCCCAACCAACGGATGATTTCCGCTGCCTGGCCCGGTCCCAGACCGCAATTGATACCAACTGCGAATGGACGGAAGTGCCGCACCGACGCATACAACGCTTCCAGTGTCTGACCTGCCAGCATGGTGCCGTTGCTCTCGATGGTGACGCTGATCATCACCGGCAATTCGGCATCTTTCTCTTCGAAGACCTCCTGCAAGGCCAGGAGTCCCGCCTTCAAATTGGAGGTGTCCGAAAAGGTCTCGAACAGAATCAGATCGGCCCCGCCGTCCACCAGCCCGCGGACCAACGGCTTGTATACCTCTTTTAACGAATCGAACGATATCCCTTCAGACAAATTCAACAAGCGGCTGGTGGGTCCGATATTCCCCGCCACAAACCGCGGTTTTTCCTCCGTCGAGAATCTATCGGCGCTGCCGCGGGCGATCTCCGCCGCCGCCCTTGCGATATCGTACGACAAGCCATGAATTCCGAACTCTTCCAGTTCGATCTCCGAGGAGCATAACGAATTGGTCTCGATAATATCGGCCCCGGCTTCGAGATACCTGTCGTGAATAGCGGCGATAATGTCCGGCCGGGTGAGATTCAAGTACTCGTTACAACCCAAATACCCCTCCCCGCCGAAATCCTCCGCGGCCAGACCAAACGAATGGATCTGCGTGCCCATGGCTCCGTCCAACAACAACACCCGGTCTTTCACACATTGCCGAATATCTCTTCGTTCCATATCCGCTCCTCGCTACAAGATTTGACAACCTATTATACTTCACCCAATAAACGCCGGTCAACATCTATTTCCTCTGCGAAGGGGGATTCGCTGTCTGGAATTTTTTATTTGGGGCGGAAAGAGCGGCAGGGGCGGGGGACAGGCGCATGCGATCCCTTTTGGGAAAAATGATGGGTATTCCCCTTGTCCTATGTAGGCTTTGTGTGTATAATGGGGTGATGAAAAATGAATACTTAGGTAATACATGTTTGATTAGCCAAATTTTATTCATACGGAGAATAATATGAACAAAAAAACACGTTCGCTCGAAAAAAAAATCGACGATGCGCGGAAGCTCTTTGAAGGTATCTACAACCACTTGCCGAATCTCGATTCAAAGGGCCTCAACAGCGATTACATGCTGCGTCTGGAAGAGGCCAGACTCAATGTGGAAAACACGATGGCCGCCCGCGACCGCCTCGAATCCGAAAAGAGAACCGTCATTCGTAGGCTACGGGAACAGACTCGAAATCTAGACACTATTTATGCCTGGGGGCGCGCTATCGTCAAGTGCCGTCTCCCCCAAACCACCTGGTTGGAGTTTGGAATCTACGACCAACCCGAAATCCACCCATGAAATGCCAGACCATTGATGAATATTCTCGATCTCCATCTACATTTTCGCGATCTGCCGCACAATCAGTCCCGATTTTCCACGGCATATCACATTCATCAAAAAATATGGGCGCGCGCCGCCCTAAAATCACCATTCATAAGGAGAAATCAATGCAAAAAAAACAGATCAAAAAGAAAGACATTCTTCCAGAGCTCTCACGCAAGCTGGCGATCCTCGATAAAATATTCGATATCCGCCGGTCCCGGCTGGCCGCAAGTCTCGGCATCGAACTCGACACCTACACCCGTTACACCATCACCGCCCGCACCCCCAGTCTAGAAATCCTGGCCACTCTCGCCGTTCAATACAATCTCTCTCTCGACTGGCTCATCCTCGACCGCGGTCCTACCTACTTCAAAGACACCGCCGATCCGCCCGATGGTTCCATCCCGGGCAATCCCCAACCATAATCACGCCAATAGTTTGAAATACCACGAAAGGGCGGGCATAGTAACCCGCCCCAACGTAACAGCAGCGGCCGTAGGATGTGTCGTTGCCACCCCATATACAAGACTCGCCGTTTTGTTTGTAGGAGCAACTCTCCGTGGTTGCCCATTTTGCCGCGGAATTTGTTCTTGTTTTCGCGTAGATTTTGTCGAAGCGGGAGTAGAATCTCCGCCATCGTACGACGAAGCCTGGTTCGTTGGTTGGAAGCGGGGGTAGAGAGAGCTCTCTCATCATGGATTGAACCCGTGAATCATCAAATTGAAGCGTGGCCTCTGGCAAAAAGAAGGGCTAGAACGTCCGGCGTTGAAGAAAATTTTTCTGGTTTTTATTATAATTTTTTATTGATCGTGGAAAGGATTGATTATTTTGATTCTATTTTCCACTCGTTGATTATGATGAAGATCTTCGGTATAAAGAATGGGGCATTCGGCTTTCAAACCAGCCGAAATAATTAAAGAATCAAAAAAGGAAAATTTGTATTTCTCGCTTATATGGAGGGCCTTCACTACTATATCTCTGCTGAAATCTATAACCATACACGCTGCCATAATTTC
>JAHELQ010000398.1 GCA_024644125.1 Candidatus Aminicenantota bacterium
GCGGTAAATACCGGAAAAGCCAGCCGTAAAGCTGAACAACCGGAAGAATTCTTCGCATTGAACGAGGTGAAAAAAGCGAAGCTGGACCTCGAGTTGGCGATAATCAATGAGAAACTATGCTCCAGTCGATTGAAAAATCAGCGAGTGGGAATGACGACCCGGATACGTACCCAGGAGAACAAAATCCGTAAGCTGGAAAAGGACGTGGATCAATTGCAACAAGACATGCTAAAAATGAATGTCAAAGCTCCAGGGGACGGAATGTTGGTGTACGGGGTCGATTGGCGGGGGAACAAAAAAGCTGTTGGTGATTCCTGCTGGCTCGGCGATGTGATTATGGAGCTTCCGGACCTGTCCCAAATGGAGGTGGCTCTCGTCATCCCTGAACCGCAAGCCGGTAAAGTGAAGGTAACGCTCCCGGTGGAGGTCCGGCTCGATTCCAATCCCGACCTGGTCTTCAAAGGGAATATCAAGTCGTTGGGCCGGATCTTCAGAACCAAATCCTCAGAGCAACCGGCCATCGTGTTTGACGCGGTGGCCACAATCGACAAACCCGATCCCGGAACGATGAGGCCTGGAATGGCGGCAGGAGTCGATGTTCTGGTGGATCAAAAGGAGAATGTGCTCCAGGTCCCGGAAAAGGCGTTGTTGTATCTGGAAAAAGGCGTGTGTGTGTGGAAAAAGACCGGATTTGGGGAAAGTGTCGTTCTGGTGTCGATCGGCGCCCGTTCGGGCGGGATGGTGGAGATCCTGTCGGGTCTGGAAGATGGTGATATCATATTAATTCCCAATGGGGGAGAAAAAAATTCATGATGCGGTATTCGATTATTTCTGCACTATTTTTTGTGATTATGCTGGCCGGGATTTCCGGTTGTTCTGCGCGAACCGATAATAAAGCGCTCTCGCTGCGGATGGCGAGGGGGAGCTTCGAAATATTCATCCCTTCTTTCGGTGAGCTTAGCGCAGTCACCTCCACACCTATTTCCGTGCCGCCCCAACTCCGGGGCAGCCAGACGCTGGCCTGGATCCAGGAAGAAAACACCTTTGTGCACAAAGACGAGGTGGTCATCCGTCTGGATGCCCAATATTACCGTGAGCAAATTCAAAAAGAGGAATTCGAAATCGAGAAGTTGAACCTGGAAATCGGCGAAAAGCGACTGGGATTGGAAAAAGAGAAGAAAGAGATCGAGGGAGAGCTCGGTCTCACATCCATAGAAAAGGAATTGGCTGAACTTTACGGAGCCAAGGACGAAGAAATATTCCCCCGCAATAAAATTATCGAGGACGCCATCAATCTTGAATTCCTTGAGAAAAAAACAAACCATTTCCAGGGCAAAAAAAAGAAGTTGGAGCAAAAATCAAGCGCAGAGTTGGAGCTTCTGGAATTGAAGCGAAAAACCCATAAAACCAAATTGGATCAATACCATCAGGCGTTGGAAGCATTGGATATCAAGGCGCCGCACGACGGCTTCTTGATTTATGAGCGCAATTACCGGGGTGAAAAACCCCAATTGGGAATGTCGGTTTGGGGGGGGCGCAAGATTGCCAATTTACCCAATCTGGATCGCATGGAGGCGAAGGTTTATGTGCTGGAATCTGAAGCCGCCGGATTGAAGGCGGGACTCGCATGCTCTGTGGTACTGGATTGTAGTTCTCAACAGACTTTCATTGGAACTGTGGCGAGTATCGACACCATCGCCAAACCGCTGGAAAAAGAGAGTCCGCTCAAGTATTTCGAGGTTAAAATCAGTCTGGAAAACACCGACAAAACACTCATGAAACCCGGTAACCAGGTACGGGCGACGATATTTGTGCAGCGGTTGGAAGATGTTCTGAGCGTTCCGAACCAGGCCTTGATAATTGAAGGAGAGGATGTATTTGTCAAAGTCGTGGATCATGGGACCGTTGTGAAGCGGAAAGTGCAACCCGGCGTTCGCAGCCTGACCCGGACGGTGATAACCGATGGCCTGATCGAGGGGGAGATGCTATTGCTCGGCGATAGTGATGGGAAGGATGGTGCGAAATGAAATGGCACCTTGAATTTTTGGAGGCGATGGAGTCGCTTCTTCATCATAAATTGAGAACGATTCTGACATTGTTGGGCATGATTTTTGGCGTTGGCTCGGTGATCGCCATGTTGAGTATCGGCCGGGGGGCCGAACAGGAGGCGTTGCAATTAATCGACTCCATGGGGCTGCGAAACATCATCGTCCAGGAGAAGGTTTTTGAGGCGAACCATCTCAAAGAGATCCGCGAAACGTCGATGGGATTGACATTGCAGGATTTACGGGCAGTAAACGAGACGCTGCCGTTTCTTTCAGCCTCCAGCGCCGCCAAGCGAGTAAAGGTGTATGCCCAGTTCAGCGGGGATTTGTCCAGCGATGCCGACGTGTGGGGAGTAACCCCCAGTCATTTCGACATGGCGAATCTGGCTATCAAGACCGGTCGTCCTCTTCTTCTTATCGACAATGTAACCTTTAGCCGTGTATGCGTGATCGGAAGCCGGGTGGCGCAGGTTTTGTTTCCCGGTGTGGAACCTCTGGGCCGGCACATCAAGATCAATCACGTCTGGGTGTCTGTGGTCGGTGTGTTGCGGGACCGGGATTTGACAAAGAACGAATTCGAGGGAATATCGTTGAAAGGGGAGCAGAACAACATCTACATTCCCATCCAAACGGCGTTGAAATGTTTTCACTTTGAGCCTCTGGAGCCTGAGATCGATGAATTCCGGGTCCGGTTGGACAAGGGTGTAGGAGCCAATTTGGCTGCCGCCACGCTGAAACATTTGCTCGACCGGCGGCACAAAGATACCGACGATTATGAGCTGGTTGTCCCGGAAGAGTTACTGGCGCAGCATAAAAAGACGCAGGATATCTTCACCATCGTCATGGCCTGTATCGCCGGCATCTCTTTGTTGGTGGGAGGTATTGGGATTATGAACATCATGCTCGCCACTGTCCTGGAAAGGACTCGGGAGATCGGCCTCCGCCGCGCCATCGGGGCCCGGAAGCGGGATATCGAGAGACAATTCTTGATGGAAACATTCGCCATCTCTTCCTTTGGCGGTATCCTGGGGATTGTGTTTGGTTTCTCGTTGTCTCTGTCTATTTCGGTTTTCACCGGTTGGCCAGTGGGGTGGTCGGTGACCGCGGTGGTACTCTCGGTTGGAGTATGCGCCATTGTCGGCCTGGTGTTCGGAATCTATCCCGCGATGAAAGCTTCCAGACTCGATCCTATCGAGGCCCTTCGTCACGATTGATATTTGTTAAAATTAATGTTATTATGTTGATTAGGTATTTATTGGAGAATACAAAGAATGTTAAAATATATTGTTCCAATCGTTTTTTTTATGATTTTCGCGGTATTTATGGCGTTGGCCCTTCACTTTAGTGGTTACAAGAGAAGGAAGAACTCCTGCGGATGTGGCAAGAATGTCGATTTCGATTCGCTCCAGAGCAAATCCTCATGCGGCTCTTGCAATTCCGCCGCTTCGACCTCTTGCAGTTGCGAAGCTCAGGCCCACTGATTTCCCGGCGCCGGGATCCCGGTATTGTCGCGGAATTTTGCTCCTAAAACGAGCCAGCCGTTTGAAAAGTTAACTCATTTTCGTTATAATAGGAATTTCCTGCGTGATTGCAGGCCGATACCAAGTGCTATTTTGGAGGAGAAACCGGGTAAACGATGAGTAAATTCCCATTTATGAAACAGTTTGACGCAATGGATTGTGGCCCCACTTGCCTGAGCATGATCGCCAGGTATTATGGGAAGGTGTATTCGATACAGTATTTGAGGGAACGCAGCTACATCACCCGCGAAGGGGTCTCGATGCTTGGGATTAGCGATGCCGCCGAGTCGATCGGTATGAGGACTATGGGCGTCCGCCTCGATTTTGAAAAATTGCGGGACGAGGTCCCTCTCCCATGTATCGCCCATTGGAAGCAGCGGCACTTTATCGTAGTTTATAAAATTAAAAACGATTTTGTCTATGTGGCGGATCCGGGACATGGATTGGTGAAATACACGAAAGACGAATTTCTGGAAGGCTGGGCCAGCGATCGTAAAGAAGACGAGAATCAGGGAATCTGCCTGTTGTTGGAGCCCACGCCGGATTTTTACAAACAAGACGACGAGAGCGTCAATAAATCCAGTTTCAAATTTTTGTTCTCCTATTTACGGCCCTATAAAAAATTCCTGGCGCAATTGTTTTTGGGAATGTTACTGGGCAGTTTGCTGCAATTGATTTTCCCCTTCCTTACCCAGGCGATCGTGGATATCGGAATCAACACGCAAGATATCAATTTTGTTTTCCTGATACTGATTGCCCAATTGATGCTGTTTTTGAGCCGCACGTCGGTGGAGTTCATACGAGGCTGGATTTTGCTTCATATCAGCACGCGTATCAATATTTCTTTGATATCAGACTTTTTGATTAAGTTGATGAAGCTGCCTATCGGATTTTTCGACACCAAGATGATCGGAGACATCATGCAGCGGATCAACGACCATCGCCGCATCGAGTCCTTCCTCACCTCCTCCACTCTGACGATAGTTTTCTCGATGGTGAATTTCGTTATTTTCGCGGCTGTGCTCATGATGTACAATCTCACCATCTTCCTGATTTTCCTGGTGGGGAGTGTCATCTACACCCTCTGGGCTTACCTGTTCCTCAAGAAGAGGAGGGAATTGGATTTCAAACGGTTCTCCCAATTGGCAGACAACCAGAGCAATCTCTTCCAGTTGATAACCGGGATGCAGGAGATCAAGCTCAACAATTGCGAACGGGAGAAACGCTGGGAATGGGAAAGAATCCAGGCGAAACTCTTCAAGGTCAATATCAAGAGTTTGGCCCTCAGCCAATACCAGCAATCCGGTACGATTTTTGTAAATGAAATTAAAAATATATTGATTACCTTCTTCGCCGCCAAAGCCGTTATCGACGGCAGTATGACATTGGGTATGATGTTGGCGGTGCAATATATCATCGGGCAATTGAACGCTCCGATCGAGCAGTTGATTACCTTCTTCAACGCCACTCAGGACGCGAAGATCAGTCTCGAACGTTTGGGCGAAATACATAAGCGGGACGACGAGGAATCGCCGGATGAGGGGAGAGTCACAGTGATTCCCCAGGACCGGGGTATTTATATCAACAATCTCTCGTTCCAATACGAAGGGCCCCATTCTGAATATGTTCTAAGGGATCTCGATCTTCACATCCCCGCCGGTAAGGTAACGGCTATCGTGGGCGTGAGTGGCAGCGGCAAGACGACGTTGATCAAGTTGCTTCTGGGCTTTTATCTACCGACGAAGGGTGAAAT
>JAHELQ010000399.1 GCA_024644125.1 Candidatus Aminicenantota bacterium
CGTAAGTTATTGCTTCTGGACATGCATCATATCGTTTCAGACGGTTTTTCCATCTCCGTCTTCATCGAAGAGACGTTAGCGTTGGTGGCTGGCGAGACTCTGCCGCCGGTGAAGCGGCAATACAAAGATTATTGCTGGTGGTTGCAAACAGACGAGCAACGGCTCATCATGGACAGGCAGAAAGAATTCTGGCTCGCGATATTTTCCCGTTTGCCGGAACCGCTGGATGTGCCGCTCGATTTCCCCCGCCCCGCGGTTCAGGATCCCGCTGGGGACAGGTACGAATTTTCCATCGGCGCAACGGCCGTCGCCTCATTGAAAGAATTGGTGCAACCGCATAACGCTACTCTCTTTATGGGCTTGTTGGCGGTGTTTTATGTGTTCCTGTCGCGAATTTGCGATGCGGACGACGTAGTGGTGGGAACTCCTGTGGCGGGGCGTCGCCATCAGGATCTCGAAGGGATCATCGGCATGTTTGTCAACACCCTGGCTTTGCGGACCCATGTTGATCCGGACGCCACGTTTCTCCAATTGTTGGCCGCAGTCAAAAGGCATTGTTTGGAGGCATTCGAACACCAGGACTTCCCGTTCGAGGAATTGGTGGATTTGGTTGTTCAGGGAAGGGACACAGGCCGGCACCCGTTGTTCGATGTGATGCTGTCGTTGGAGAACACCGGAATCGGCCAGTGGATGAAAGAGGCGGATTCGGCGCTGGGAAAGATCCAGCCGGTGGCAGTAGCGAGCGAAACTTCTAAATTCGACTTGAGTCTCGACGGCTACGAAGAGGATGGGGAGTTGCGTCTCAGCTTCGAGTATTGCACCGTTTTGTTCAAGCGGCCCACCATCCGGCGGTTTGCGGAGATGTTTGTCCATTTGTTGGAAGAGATTCTAGCGTCGCCCGGAGAGCGGCTGGCGCAGATCCAGCTCGCGAGGCCGGAAGAAAAGGATCTAATCTTAAATCAATTTAATGGCAACACGTGCCCTCTTGACGGGGAGCTGACGATTGCGCAGTCGTTCTACCGGCAAGCGGAGAGGACGCCTGACACTGTGGCGTTAATTGGGATCACGCATTTTGGACTTCATGGCCAATGGCAACATATGACCTACAGGGAATTGAGACATAAGGCTCTGGCCTGGTCCGGTGTTCTGCGAGCGCAGGGCGCGGGACGGGGCAGTGTGGTCGCCTTGATGTGCGGCCGTTCGGTGGAGATGATGACGGGCATCATGGCCATCCTGGCGGCTGGCGCAGCTTGCCTGCCCATCGATTCATCGCTACCGGAGAAGCGGATAGCTTTTATGCTGGAAGACAGCCGCGCCATTCTGGCGCTGACCGATAGGAGCGAGGTGCAGGAAGGGTTCCAGCAACGGATTCTGACTTTCGCCGATTGCGACTTTCAAGCAGCAAATGCGTCGCCTTTGATTGGTGAGGAGGGACGGGCGGATGATCCGGCGTATATCATATACACGTCAGGCTCCACCGGTAGGCCCAAAGGAGTGTTGGTGGAACATCGCAATCTTGTCGCCAACGCGACGGCTTTTGCGAAGGAATTCCCTCTCGGGATTCATGACCGGGTGCTTCAGCAAGCGGCGTTCACCTTCGATGTATTCTGCGAAGAGACCTTCCCCACATTGTTCCGGGGAGCGGGGTTGGTGTTGGCTGAGGAGGATTGGCTCAAAGATTTTGGGCTTCTGGTCGAACAAATCCGGCGTCATAGCGTGAACGTCATCGACTGCACGCCACTGATGCTCAGCGAGCTCAACCGCATGGGGCCCCCAGAATGCTTGCATACCTTCATCAATGGCGGAGATACGCTGAAAAAAAGCCATATCGATACGTTGTTGCTCCATGGGACGGTTTACAATACCTATGGACCGACCGAGACTACCATCTGCGCCACCTATTACCGCTGCACCGGAGAGGAGGATCAAGGAATTCCCATTGGACGCCCTATTGCCAACTATGGGGTCGCGATCCTGGATCGCCACGACAACCTTCAACCGGTTGGGATACCTGGGGAAATTTGCGTGACCGGGGCGGGCGTCGCCAGAGGATATGTAAACCGGCCGGAATTGACCGCGGAAAAATTTGGGGGAGGATTGTACCGTACCGGCGATCGGGGCCGTTGGTTGGAGGATGGAACTATTGAATTTTTGGGGCGGATCGATCAGCAGGTCAAGATCCGCGGCTACAGGATCGAAGTGGCGGAGATCGAATCGGCGCTGGTTCGTCACGACGATATAGCAGAGGCGGTAGTCGTGGCGCTGGAAAATGAAGATGGCATCGCCAGTTTATGCGCTTACCTGGTGCCCGTCGCCGGTAAGGGGAATAAGCTCGAATCCGCGGCAATGCGGGAATTTTTGGGCGGGCAATTGCCCCAATTTATGATACCTTCCTATTTTGTGGTGATGGATACGATCCCTCTTACCTGCCACGGGAAAGTTGACCGGAAGGCTCTTCCGGAGCCGCAACGGCACATCCGCACCGGAGCCCGTTTCGTAGCGCCGGCGGATGACATCCAGACGGAGTTGTACGCCGTATGGGGACAGGTACTGGATCTTGAAGAGTTCAGCGTCCATGATAATTTTTTCGACCTGGGTGGGAATTCATTGTCGCTGCTGCAACTGCATCGCGGCATCGACTGTCTATTCCCTGGGATATTGAAGGTGGTGGACCTGTTTGCCAACGCCACTATCGCGTCTCTGGCGAATACGATCCGGCAAAGGTTGTCGGGAGCTGCCGGCGTGCTGGAAATTCCGCTGGTAACGTTACCGGATGACTGGTTTCAGGCGGAAGGTGAATGGCAAAATGATTCGCCTCTCCAAATTGAGGTGGACGGCGCTATTTTCGAGGGGCTCAGTCAATTGGCGGTAAAGTTTGAGATGCCTCTCCCCTGGATTGTTCTGGCTATTTTTATCTACCTCTTCCAGGAGGTGGGGGAAAGTGACAGGGTGGGACTCGTATCCGCCGTTGTAGCGCCGGAACGGTTTGAGGAAGCGTCGGTCGATCTGGCTTCGCTTCAAAGTATCGATGAGCTGTTCGAAATAGTGAACGGCATTTTGAAAGACGAGAGCGGGTTGAGTTTTGAAGCCCGCGATATAGACCGAATCTCCCTGGCCAGAAACAGGGGACAGGCATCGGCGCTTTTTTATTGTTCAGAGCTTGTGCCTGCCGCCATCGAGCTTCCCGGAGCGTTCGATATCGCCTTCGGAGTGGAAGCGATGGCTAACCGGCTCGTTTTTTCCTGCCGCCGTTCACACCGGCTAACAGACCGGTCGGCGGAGGAACTGGCGGAAACTTTCTTAAAATTGTTGGATGTGGTGAGTAGAGACTAAAAAAATAATTATACTATGCGCACATTTTTTTTTTACCAGTGTATAAGGAATATCTGTCAGTCTGTATCGAACGCTTCCATTCATAAAATCGCTATCGCATGGAGATACCAAATGAAAAACAAATTATTGGACACCAGCAAATCTACAATAACGTTACTCCGCTCATCCGGGCAGGACACGTCGTCCGGGACTTCCCCGAAAGACATCGCCATCATCGGGATGGCGTTGGATGTTTGCGACGCCTGCTCGCCGGAGAAATTCTGGAATTATATCCGGGAAGGCGCGGATCTTGTGGGGAATCTTCCTCCGGAACGAGAGGCGGATGTACGTGCTTTTTTGGAGTTGGCAACCACAACCGCCTCCGAACCCGAATTCCAGGAGGCGGCATACCTGGACAGGATCGACCTATTCGATTATGCGCTCTTTCGCCTGTCCCCCAAGGAGGCGGCGCTCATGGATCCGCACCAGCGAATGTTCCTCGAAGCGGCCTGGACCGCCCTGGAAAACGCCGGGTATGGGGGGCGGGCGCTTGCCGGGAGCCAGACCGGAGTGTTCGTGGGATTTTCAAGCGACAACGAAGGATATAAAAAACTGGTGTCTTTGTTGGCCCCCGGGGAGGCGATGCAGGCGATGCCCGGTAATTTGCCATCGATTATCCCCAGCCGGATATCCTATTTCCTCGACTTGAAGGGACCGGCGGTACTGGTGGATACCGCGTGTTCGTCGGCGTTGGTGGCCCTTCATCTGGCGATGCGGGCCATACGGCAGGGGGAATGTGCCATGGCCATTGCCGGCGCGGTAAAGATCAATTTTGTATCGCTAGAGACTGGCGTTCGATCGGAAATCGAATCCTCCGACGGGCGGACCCATGCGTTTGACGACGCGTCGGACGGGACTGGAAAGGGCGAGGGGGTGATGGCGTTGTTGTTGAAGCCGCTCTCGGAAGCGAAAAAAAACAGGGATCATATCTACGCTGTTATCAAGGGGAGCGCCGTCAACCAGGATGGAAATTCCGCAGGGATCACGGCGCCGAACGCGGCGGCACAGGCCGAGGTATTGCTCAAAGCCTGGAAAGATGCCGGCATCGACCCCCTGACTATTTCGTACATCGAAGCCCACGGGACCGGTACGAAACTGGGAGATCCAATAGAGATCGAGGGATTGACCCGGGCGTTCGCCCGCTACACCGATAGGAAGCAATTCTGCGCCATCGGCTCGGTAAAGACGAATGTCGGCCACCTGGATAGCGCCGCCGGTCTGATGGGCCTGATCAGCGCGGCGCTGGCATTAAAATATGAAGAGATTCCTCCAGTGGTTCACTTTAGCACTCCCAATAAACAAATCGATTTCCAGGGATCGCCGGTGTTTGTGAACACTCAATTGCGGGAATGGAAGAAGGACGCGCATCCTCGCCGCTGCGGCGTCAGCTCCTTCGGGCTTAGCGGGACAAATTGCCATGTGGTGTTGGAGGAGGCCCCAGCGGTCGAAGCGCTATCTCCGAATCAAGATTCACTACCATTGATATTGACGATATCGGCTCGCGCGAAGGTAGGTCTCGAACTCTGGTTGCAGAGCTACCGCTCGTATTTTAGGAAATCAACGGGCGACCGCCTTGACGATGCCTGCTTCACCGCAAACACCGGCAAAGGACATTACCATTACCGGTTGCTCTTGATATTTGAAGATCGCGATGCATTATTATCCCAAATTGACACTATGTTGAAGGAAGGAATCAATCATCGTCCAAACGACGGAATCTTCTTCGGCTGTCATTATATTGTTCCCCCCGGCAAAACCCAAAAGAAACCCGGAGATGTTACCGAAATGGAATTGGAATCGCTGAACGAAGAGGCCGGCCGTTTGCTGGCTGGATACCTGGACCGACGGGAAAACGATGTGCTGAATCGTCTGGCGGAAGCCTATGTCGATGGGGGCGATGTCCCATGGACGTGTTTTTATAGCAAGGGAAGCTTCAAT
>JAHELQ010000400.1 GCA_024644125.1 Candidatus Aminicenantota bacterium
CCACATCGAATTCTCCGAAGCCTCCGCCAACCTCTTCGCCCACCCCTACGGCTGGTACTCCTACATCAAAGACCAGGTAGGCACCATCTACAAAATCTTCTCCCACCAAACCCAGACCACCATCACCACCCGCCACTACGACACCTTCGGCAACCTCCTCTCCCAATCCGGCCCCACCAAAGGAAACCTGGGCTTCCAATCAAAGTACTACGACCAGGAATCAGGGTTCTATCAATTCCGTCATAGATATGAGTCACCGGCAATCGGTAGGTTTGCCACTGAAGATCCGATGTTAATGAATGCTGGAAAAAACTTCTATAGTTTTGTTGAAAACAATCCTGTTCAATATATTGATCCATATGGCCTCGAAAAAGAAAAATGCCATTGTGAAGATCCATGCGCCTATTTATTACCCAGGGAGTATCCAGGTGGATTTAATCCAGACACTTTCCTGATAAATATGAAGGAAGCTCAAAAAAATAACGTTCTTTGGTGGATAAACCAAGTCAAACCAAATGGGAAATGGGATTATAAGGTATTTTATGGATGGAGGCATGGTGGGGCGGATATTGGAAATTTTAACTACGGCGCAACCGGTTGCGCGGTCGGCTTTTCACCACAAATATTAATGAGAGCGGCTGGCCTCCTTCATACTGGCAAGGACGGTCGCGGGTATATTTTGGGGGGGTATCCATATGGAGACGCTTATGATGACATGGATCAAATCATTTGGGGTATTGCCTTCTATAATTGTATGCGCCAACATGGAAGGATATAATTCATTGAGGTATTTTAATGAAGAGAATAAGTTTAATAGCCATTGCTCTGTTTACCATGATATTTTTGATTAATTGTGAAGAAAGAAAGGAGATTTCGCGGTTTTTATCACCAGATAACCAAGTGGAAGCTATACTCATTGAAACAAACAGTGGTGCGACGACTCCACTGAGGTATTTATTATATCTTGTTTCAGTTGGGAACTCTCCCACAAAAGGCGACCTGGTATTGGAAGCAATTCACATTGAAGGCTTTGAAATAAAATGGAAGGGACGTAAATTTTTGGAAATTAAATATACAAATGCTCGAATATTCCATTTTCAAAATATATGGGAGCCAACCAGAAGTGCGCCTGATAGAGAAAGTCAGAAAAAAACAGTTGAACTAAGGCTTATACCGCTAAAAGGGAGTACAATCGATTAAAACTATAACCCACAATATGCCTTTGATTAAGCTGAATAAACTCTTATAAAGTTGTTGAAATGAGTATTTGTGAGTATCTCGTGGGTGAGTCCTGGGGAGTCCTGGGGACAGGCTAGTATCGGCAACGATTCATCGCTGATGAGATGCTGCCTTCGATGCTGCTCGTCGAAGAAAAGGATGGATATTGTCGAACCGGGCTTCGAGAACCAATAGCTACCTATCCCCAGCCATCCCCGACGGCAAATACATGGCCATGTCAAGAGGCTGTTATATTACGAGTGAATTGGCGTTTTTATTTGCGAGTTTTTTAATTCTGATTGATAAATCGTTGAGCGGAATTCTGAGTTTTTTTTCTCAGTATCTCGATCTTCAGGAAAAAGTTGACCGCAGACTTTATTTGGGGCTATTATGATTTCTGGTGAAATGTGATGGCTTTGAACATTCTTTGCGGGGAGATGGGGACAGGCGAAGCAGAATTCGGAATTCTTTTCTCGTTCCGCAAGTGGCAGGCCTAATTCAAAGAAGCATGAGATCTGGCTTCTGAATTCAGATCTCAAGCATCAGGAGTGAGAACGAAGGCTCGGTAGCATCGATGTATCGATGGTGTGTTCGAATCGCGATGCTAGAGATAAATCTTCAAATTTGACAATAATCTGCCGGAATATGTAGTTGAACGAAGCATGGTTCGACCGACGCAGCATACAATTATGCAAAAAATTTATAAGCCGTCACATAATCTACCTGTCCCCAGCCCTTATTATTTTTTTTAAATCACGGAACTCCTCCGTCTATTGAATCAGGAGGTCCACATGAGTGATTTGAAAAGTAGAAAAAAATGCGGTATTGTCCACCAACAGTGGAAAATTTGTTTGGGAATATGTATAATAATAATCTTTCGAGAGAGGGAAAACCAATGAAAGAAATGGGTGAAGCCGCCGCAAGCGCAGTATTGTCGGTTGAGCAGGCCAGGAAAATTTTCAAGAAGCAAAACAAGAGTATTCGACGGATTATCGAACAGAAGATCGTTGTCTACAAACCCCTGGAGATCAAGGAAGCCTATGATGGCTTCATCGAGTGGATCCAGAGGGACGACTTCGGCCCTTTGCGCACTCTGCCCGAAACCGCGTCGGAAGACGAAATCGAAGCGCATATCGAGACATCGATCCGGCACTACCTCATAGAACAGGCCTACTACAAACTGGAAGAACGCTTCGTCAAAAGCCGTCTGAAGAAGAAATTATGGGATTTTGAACCGAATACGATCAAATTCATGGAAATGGTCGATTTTGTCACCGAGCACATCGAGCGCAACAATTTTGCCCGCATAAAGTCTTTCGGAGAGAGATGCAGCTTCACTACTTTCCTGGCTACAGCGGTGAGTTCAATTTTGAATGATTTTTGGCGCAGTGTTCGCTCCGCTCAAGAGAACGTAAAAAGATATGTGGGAACGACATTCACAACGGAAGAGGATGAAGAGGAAAATAACGAAGGCCCCATCAAGCAGGAGATATCGTTTGGCGACCTACTCCAAAAGGGGCTCCAGGAACCCTATGAAGCGGCGGCGCGTGATGAGCAGGCGGAATTCTTGCCCGAGGCGCTGGGGAAACTGGATAAAGAGCAATTACTCGCGCTCAAATTGAAGTATGAGAAGGGGATGAATCTCTCGCTCATCGCCAGAACCCTGGGGCAGTCCCGCTACAAAGTGGAGCAACTCATCGAAAAAACGGAATTTTTCATCAAAAAAGAAATAATGCTAAAATTAGAGGAAAAAAGGAGGCAACAATGACACACCTCGAAGATGAAGATATCGCACGGCTGATCGATGGAATGGTCGGCGAAGCGGAACGCAAACGAATGCTGGACCATATGGCGGATTGTGAGTCTTGCCTGTCGGTCTACAGCGAAACCATCAAGTTCCTGGAAGAGGAAGGGGAACTGAAAGAGGTCGTGGAACTCAAGCCACAGAATAGCGGGAAACTGATCCCGATGCGGCGTCGCGCCTGGTTGTCCCTTGCGGCGGCACTTGTCTTCTTTCTGGCGGGAATTTATATCATCGTCGATATGTTGCCGACCGCAGGACTGACCGATACCCAGGCGGCGTTTCACCAAAAACGGATCAACGAGATTTGGAATCCCAGCGGACATCATTTCTCCGATCCCAATAACAAAGAGTTTGCCGCTGTCCGCATTGGTATCTGGATGGAAGACCTCGGTCCCCTGACTAAAGACAAAAAACGAACTGAACTCAAGGCCAAATACATTGAATTTTTGGTAGAGGATCTGGAGAGATTTCTTCCGGAGGGCGATCCCTTGCTTCTCGAGGTCGCCGGACTGTCGAAGAAAACCTTTCGCGACGTGGAAGTCAAGGCACGGATGAAACTGGACGGCTTCGGTATGGGGAAATTGTATCAATTCGGCCGGTTCATCGAGAACATCCTCATGACTGCGGTCACTGAAAAACTCCCGGCGGTCGAAGAGCTCGCTCTCTATCTGGGAATAGCAAAGGAACATCAATTGCCGCAGGGGGTGTCGCGCTTGTTGTCTGGACTTTCCAGAGCCGCCGATCCAGCCTCGATGGCGGAGATCAGTGAAGACGTGATCGAAATATTTTTTGAATAGGAGTATAGACAGGTGAAACCGGCAAAATTGATTATTATATTCTGGTGTGTGACGATGCTCTATTCGCCGGCGATCGCCTCGCCGGCGGTCGATCAAAAGGCGCATGCCGAGTGGTGGCTCTGGAATTATGGGGATTATGCCAAAACCAAGGGCCAGAGCGATCCCCGTGTCGCACAGGCTCTGGTTGTGTTCGACAGGGTTAGCCGGGCGGCGGACAAAACCTCTAATAGTTTGCCCCGGTTGGCTATTATCAACGCGAAGGTAATGGATGTCCGCTGCCTTCCCGACGGCAGCGTCATCATCAATCCCAAAGTTCTCGATATATGTTACAACGGAATCGAGGCGGCCATCGGCGATGCCCGCCTCGCTTTTCTTCTGGGCCATGAGCTGGCCCATCTGGCCAATGATGACGATTTTATCAAACAGGTCAAAAAGGATTCGGAAGGCAAGGATACATCTTCATCCGGGAATGGCGACCAACCCGGCGAATTGGCGGCCGATGTCAAGGGCGCCATGTACGCCGCCATGGCCGGCTTCGATATCCAGGCGATCTTCCAGACTCAGAACAACTTTTTCCAATTCTGGACACAAATGACCGGCGTCACGCATCCGGGGACTAAAAAACGCGCCGCCCACCCCCCGATTCAAATCCGGGCAAAATTCGTTCGCCATCACATGCAAAAAGTCTTCGACCGCTACGAACTCTTCCACACCGGCCTGATACTCTATCATGTGCGCAGCTTTCTCGATGCCTCATCGACATTCCGGGAATTCGCCAAAATCTACCCCGGCCGCGAAGTTTTCAACAACATCGGCTCCTGCTACTTGCGATTGGCTCTGGACAAAATCCGTAACGAGTATCGCGACGACTTCTACCGTTTCCGCCTCAATACAGCCGTCGATTACACTTCCAACGCCGAAAACATGGAACCCCGGGGCGTTACCGACTATCTCAAGGACGAGTATATCTCCGATTACCTCGGCAAAGCCGAACGAAACTTCGTTCAAGCCGCAGGTCGCGACAAGAGCGACGCCTCCTGCCGGTACAACCTGTCGGCGGTCCTGATTCTCAAACGGGAATACGCCCGTGCCCAGGCGATTTGCGACGAGATCCTGGCTATACATCCCAAAGATCCAGCCGCTCTCAACAACAAAGCCGTCTCCTTCTACTACTACGGCAAAGCCGAAAATCTCGACACAGCGCAGAAATCCATCACAGAAATTCTGACCGCCTTGAAGACCGATCCCCACAATATCGAACTGAACTTCAACCTCGCCGCCCTCAAACAACTCCTGAACCGCAAAACCGGCGCCAAACATTTTTGGCAAACCTACATCGCCATTCCCAACCTCCCACGCGACAATTTCTACGACTATGCCTTCTTCCAACTCTACGGCAAACTCCCCCCGGAGAGGACTCTCGCTAAAAAAACCACAGATCTCCCTAAAATTCCTGCCGGCATCACGTTGGGCGTCGAAACCCGG
>JAHELQ010000028.1 GCA_024644125.1 Candidatus Aminicenantota bacterium
GTGTTGTTTATCTTCGGCGGCAGCGGCGGGGCCCGTACCATCAACCAGGCGGCTGTCGATATTCTACCGCAACTGCTGGAAATGGGCGATCTCACTGTAATTCTTGCTACTGGAAGAGGTTATTCGAAGGAGTACAAGGCTCTGGAAGAAACCCATAAATTATTGCAACGGAAAGGGCTTCCGTCTGAAGTGCCGGGCCGGTTCCTTATGCGGGAATACTTCGACAATATCTCGGAGATCTATTCCATCGCCGACTTGATTGTGGCGCGGGCCGGAGCGGGGACCATCAAAGAGATCACCACGGTCGGCATCCCTTCCATCTTGATTCCGAAAATCGATCTTCCCGGCGACCACCAGATTCTCAATGCCAACGAAGTGCAAAAGGCCGGAGGCGCCAGGGTTGTGTACGAAGAGGTACGGATAAAGGACAACCGCCGTGAGATTTTCATTCCTCTCGAGCACTTGTTCGCGGAGATCAAAGAGACTCTTTACGACGGCGCCCGATTGTTCAACATGAGGAAAAACCTCAAGCAAATCGAGAAACAAAATAGCGCGGAGTTGATTCTCAAGGAAATCGAAGGGGTGACGGAGCGGTCGAAAAAAACCGAAGAGAAGCAGATCAAAGTGTTTTATTTGCAATCCAGGGATAACGACAAAAGCTTCGAGTTGATCTTCGATACCACTACATTCGGTAATACATACTTGAGCGATGTATACCTGGAAGAGTTGGAGCAGGATGTCCTTTTCAGGATCAAGAATTTCAATTCCAGCGATCAACTTATCTTGAAGCGTTCTTACGGCGATATCAAGGTAAATGGGGTTCCGGTGGACAAATGGGCGGAGATCGGCGAAGATGGCGAGATCGAAATCCATAAAAAGTCCTTCGTTCTAAAAAGTTATTATGAGAAAGTTCCTCAATTGAGGGGGCAGAAGAGCACCACCTCCAAGATGTTGGGGTCGTCACTGGGCATTCTTGTCTCCCGGTTGGGTGGATTTTTGCGGGAGGTTTTCACTGCGGCGTTTTTTGGGGCCGGCCGGGAAATGGATATCTTTGTTATCGGCCTCACGTTGTCGAATTTCATTCGCCGGATTGTCGCGGAAAACGCGTTGGAGAATGCGTTTTTGCCGATCTTTTTGCGGATGTTCCACCGCACGTCCAGGAAAAAGACCTGGGAGTCGGCGTCATCGGTGATCAATGTGACGTTGCTGATTTCGCTGGTGTTTACCATCATCGGTATCCTATTGGCGCCGCTGATCATCAAGGTATTGTTCCCTGTGTTCCAGGAGCGGGGGATGTATACGGATACCGTGAATATGACGCGGTTGATGTTTCCTTATTTATTTCTAGTTACAGTGGCCGCGATTATGGCCACATACCTGAAAGCCTTCAACCGCTTCGGTCTGGCGGAATCGTCGGCTGTGTTCTTCTCCATCGGTACCGTGTTTGGAATTATAGTGTTCTATTCCTCGCTGGGCCTTTATTCCCTGGCGGTGGGCGTGCTGCTTGGCGGGGTGATCCAGATTTTGTTCCTTTTGCCGTTCGCCTGGAAGGTGTTGTCGGACCGGAGAATGGAGTATTCGTTCAAATTGGGCATCGATTTTACCAGCCCTGTGAACAAGAAATATTATGCGCAATTGGGGCCGATAACCTTCGATGTGCTGCTGGCCAAAACATCCGAGATCGTCGACCGGTTATTGGCATCGCGGTTGAGCGTGGGTTCAGTGTCTTATCTTTATTATAGCCAGACTATTTTCCGGCTGCCCTTCGCCATCATTTCCCAGGCCATCAATTCGGTTATCCTGAAGGAATTTTCGGATAAAATCGCCCTGTTCGACAAGGAGAAGGCGAAGCGATTGTTCGTGGACGGGATCAAAACCAATGTTTTTTTGTTGATGCCGGTATCGATCTTGATGTATATGTTAGCCCAGCCGATTGTGTCTCTCTTGCTGGAGCGGATGAATTTCACGTCTGAGGCGGTGAAGAGCACAGCCTTCGCCCTCGAGTTTTATTCCATCGGTTTGATCGGTTGGGGAATTCACTCGTTCACCGTGAGGATCTTTTCAGCGCGGATCGATATCAAGACATCGGTGTTGCTCAACTTCTTCATGCTCTCTACCAATATCGCCCTGTGTATCACCCTGGTACGCACCTCCCTGGGATATGCGGGATTGGCATTGGCCACCTCCTTTTCCTATCTGGTGTTTTCCATTATCCGGGTGGCGGTGTTGAACCGCAAGATGGCGGCTGAGGGGATTGTGGTGAAGAAGAATGAGATTTTACCCTCCCTGTTCAAAACGATGGGAGCTTCGCTGATAATGGTGATTGTTCTGAAACTGTCCCATATTATTTTCGCCAGAATCGAGTTTTCTTCGAAAATGGTAGGAAACATCGTGTTGATTATGTCCCTGACTTTTATCGGTATTTCGATCTTCATCCTATCCTCGCTTCTGTTGCGCAATACCGAGGTTCTGATTTTCAAGAAAAAACGTCTCAACAAAAACGGCGAGGTTCCGGTGTCGCTGTTATCCCCGTTCAAGTTCCTGGAAGCGGTGACAAAGGATCCCGGCACCTATTCGGACGATTATTTTTATAAAATCAATATATATATTTCCAGCCCCAGTTGGGAAATCCGCAATATAGGGATTAAATTGATCGGTCTCTTCAAGGATAAGAGCAAAGCGGGAGTATTGTTGGAAATTCTGAAGTCCAAAAAAGAGAATGGATTTGTCAAGCGCAACGCCCTGATCGCGTTAAAGCAACTGGATGTCTGGGAAGAGAAATTCGAGATTTTACTCGAACGGTTGCTGGACGATGGTTATTACGAGGTGCGGGTGGCGGCGATTCAGTATGTGACCAAATGTGTGCCGCCGCATGAATATGATGGCTTCAGGGAGATAATCCGGAAAAAATTGCTCCATTCCACCCTCGAGGAGAAATTGGCGGCGTTGCGGGTGACCGCCCGCCTCGGCAATGCGGAAGATCTGGATTATTTGAAAGGGTATTACCTCAACAGCAATTCTCTGCTGAGGGAAGAATTTCTGGAGTTGTTATACAATTTTTACCGGCGTAAAATCTTGAATGCCGGGCAGGTCAGGGAGCATGTGACGCGGGTACTCATCACCTCCAACAATGTGAGTCCCGAATTCAAATTGCGGGCCACTATCAAAAAGATTTTGCGGGAGATCGAATAATTATGCTTTTGTGGTTAATGGACGCATTTTCTACGTTTCCGATCCAGAGACTGGTGGCCTATATCAGCTTCCGTTCGTTAATGGCCATGTTGACGTCGTTTTTAATCGGATTGTTGTTGGGTAAAAAACTGATCAATATCATCTACAGGCTAAATCTGCGTGACAAAGCGCGGGATTATGGCGATATCTCTTCGAAGAACAAGAGCGGCACTCCCACGATGGGCGGTTTGATCATTTTCATCTCGTTTTTGGCCTCTGTGTTGTTCTGGGGGAAATTGAACAATTATTTCATCACCATTGTCCTGTTCGCCGGTTTTTGGTTCACGGCGTTGGGTTTTATGGATGATTACCTCAAGAGTGTCAGGGGATCGAGCGATGCCGGTATGAGTCGCGGTTTGAAGTTGGTGTTCCAGTCATTGTTCGGTTTGATACTGGCCTTCCTGGTGTTATCCCCGTCATCCACTCCTTTCGGGGCTCATGTCACCAAATTGTTCGTGCCCTTTGTCAAAAATCCGGTTGTGGATTTGTCCTATTTTTATTATCCGTTTATTATTCTTGTGATTGTAGGCATTTCCAATTCCATCAATTTCGCCGATGGCCTCGATGGCCTGGCCACTGTTCCGGTTTCATTGCTTGCCGCGGTGTATGCTATATTCGCCTATATTATCGGTAATATGAAGGCTGCCGAATATCTGTTGTTTCCTTTTTTCAATGGAGCCGGTGAGTTGGTGATCGCCCTGTCTGCGTTGGTGGGGGCGTTGGCTGCGTTTTTATGGTTCAATACCTATCCCGCGGAAATATTTATGGGGGATACCGGCTCCCTGTTTCTGGGGGGAGTGATCGGTACTTCCGCTGTGTTACTGAAAAAGGAGTTATTGTTCCTGATTGCCGGCGGGGTATTTGTGATCGAATTTTTATCGGTGTTCGTTCAGGACTACATTGGGATCAAGCTACTGAAGCGACGAATATTTTACCGGGCTCCGATCCATCACACCTACCAGTTTATGGGGATCGGCGAACCTAAGATCGTGGTGCGTTTTTGGATTATCGCGGTGATTTTTATGCTGGTCAGTTTGATCAGTATCAAATTGAGGTAGGTTTCAGCCATGTTCTCCGAAGATTTCCAGGCAGTGTTGCTGTTTATGAGCCGGTCGATGAAGCCTTTTCTGGCGCATACCGGTCTGTATTTGGCGATGTTTTTTTTGACGGTTCTGGCGCTTGTGCCGGGATTTTTTCTCTCCCTCTCGCTGGGCGGATCTATGTGGGGCTTCGCCAGTCTGGCGATGATTGTGGGAGCCGCCCATTGGTGGATCCGCAGACGTGTCGTGTTTCCTTCGTTGGTCCGTCTCGATTGGATGTTTCTCCATTTTTTACAGGAAAGGGAGGGAACTCCGGTTATGTTGGAGGGGAAACACGTCGGGTCCGAATTGCGACAATTGCGAAAAAATCTTCGCCGCTTCGCGTTATTCAGGTTTTCGCGGGGTATTCAGGCGGCGGCTATTGTATTGTGGTTGGATCTGGAATTACGCTTCGAGGGACTGGAGGGTCGTTGGGACGATATTTTGAAAGATGGTTACAGATATATTTTTAGAGGGTATCTTCTGCTTGGTCTTTTGTTGTTTGTTTTTTGGGGAATTTCGTTCCTTTCCACCTTTGGGCTCGATTTGCCTATCAAGCTATTGATTTTTACTCTGGGAGCCGTTTTTGCCGCTTTTCTCCATCAAGCGGTTATAGAGCCAATGATCTATCTTCTCACGTTACGTCGGATGCATTCTGGAATTATATAAAAAAAAGCGTCGGGCAGTCCGGGAGGGCATTGGCGTTTCCGTCCCCCCCCCATGTCTGCGCCCGTTGTGCATGTTATCCCAAAAATGCGTCGATACTATGGCCGACAATTTCGGTGGCCAGGTTTTTTACCATTGCGACATCTTCTGGATTATCGGGAAGTTCCAACGCTTTGACCCTGGATATTCCAGTTCGGCTGGCAAGCTGGATACGCCCGTTCATTCCGGCTTTTTCTTCCACTACTTTGAAGATCTTTTCGATTTGAGCTCCCATATTGATTCTCCTTTTATATTAACCGGCTATTGCTTCTTCGAATACATCGATGGCATGGGGAAGGGCTATGTTCAGTAACAAGCCCAACTGGGCTTTGGTGCCGTCAACCAGCATACCCCAACCGAAGTCGCCCATCGGGATAACAATCGCCATTTTTCTGTCCGCCAGATCCAACAGGTAAAAACGGCCCAGGATAGGGAACCCCGCGATTTTTAACGTTTTGTTCATGAAACCTGTCAATTCGTTGAACAATGCGGTGGCTTCGGGTTTGGAATTGTAGGCCGCGATTGATTGGCCGTCCTGAGACATCCAGATATCGCTGGCCAGCAAACCATCGCCCAGGTCTTTCTTCAATGTTTCGATCGCTTCGTTTAATTTTTGTATGTTCATTATTACCTCCTTGGGTTCTTTTTTAGTTTGTGTGATAGATTCTTCGCCGGTGAGTTCCACCGGACCTAACGCCTCTTCCTCGTAACTGATGTCGAGGTCGAGCGGTTCCTGTTTTTGCGTTTCGTCTTTTCTGCTAAACGCTTCCACTATAATGGCGCTCAGGGGATTCATTATTTTTTTTGTTTTCCGTTTTGTTTTCCAATCGATCTCGATAGCGGCGGCTTCCCAGGATATGATTTCAAGGGCCGCGTCCTCCGCCTCCAGATTTTGAGTTTCCGCATCCATCAATTGGCCTTTCGTGAAGTATAAGAATCCGGTTTTGTTGCTCTCCCGGATTTTTAACGTACAGGTTTTGTTTTCCATTTCCACCAATTGGAGAAATGATGGTAGTGATATTCCCTTCAAATAACCGCTGGATTTGGCCTCGAGCCCGGTGTAAATCGATTCTATCAATGCGTTGAAGTCCAGGGGTTTTTCCAGGTATTGAAACGTACCCATTGTGCGCATGTTGTTCTCGATTTCCGGAGTTCCGAACGCCGTGATGATGATTACCGGAAGACCGGGGAAGTTCCGGCTGACGTGGGCCAGTAATTCGAATCCGTCCATTTTCGGCATTTTTATATCCGAGACAATCAGGTCGATACCGGAAGTGTCGAGTAATTGCACCGCTTCTTCTCCATTTGGAGCAGTGAGGATATCGAGGTCTTCTTCCAGGGAGCGCAACCCATCGGCGAGGCTTAGCAGGAAATTTCGATCATCGTCTACAATTAATATTGTCGCCATTTTGTACCGTCCTCGCACAAGTAGATGCAAATGTTATGCCAACGGAGTCTGCACCTATTGATTAAAATAAAACTCTTACCCTGAAAAGGTTTTGAGGAAATCTGGATTATCCGGGGCTTGCCTGATGGGTCATATTGATCTATTCATTGTGACCCGCCCGGTTATACATGGACGGGTTAGCGCAGGCCGTATTCGCGGGTTTTGCGCTTGAGAGTGGATAAAGAGATTCCCAACGCCCGGGCGGCCTGGCTCAAATTGTTGGACAGAAGCTTGAGAACATTCGTGATATATTCTTTTTCCACTTGTTCGAGAGCCTTTATGGCGGCTGGGGAGGCGGGGCGGCTGGCGGAAGCGAGCGATGATGGAGTTGATAACAACCGGGATGGGTAGAGGATGGTTTTGTGAAGAATGAGGGAGCGCTCGATGATGTTTTTCAATTCCCTGATATTTCCCGGCCATTCGTATTGCTGAAGTCTGTCTACCTCCTCTTCCGGGAGCGTTACCTCTTTTGAACCCGCCGCTTTCTCGATGAAGTGGCGGCATAATTGAGGGATGTCTTCCAATCGTTCCCTGAGCGGGGGCAGGTGGATGCGCAAGACGCTGAGGCGGTAGAACAGGTCCTGGCGGAACGCTTGTTCGGCGATCATCTCTTCGGGGACCGCGTTGGTGGCGGCGATGATTCGTGTGGCGATGGAGATGAGGCTTTGCCCTCCCAGGCGTTTTAATTTTCCGTCGTCCAGCACTCCAAGGAGACGGGTTTGTAGATGGAGCGGCATGGTGCCTATTTCGTCCAGGAATAGAGTCCCGCCTCCGGCCAATTCGAATACGCCTTTTCTGGCTTCGACGGCTCCGGTGAACGCGCCTTTTTCATAGCCGAAGAGTTCGGCCTCGAGCAGGGTCTCCGGTATGGCGCCGCAATTGACGCTGAAGAATGGAGCTTCGGACTTTTTATCATTCGCTTTATAATGAATGGCTTTTGCCACCAGGTTCTTGCCGGTACCGGTTTCGCCGGTGATCAAGACCGGGGAATCCGTTGTCGCCGCCATGTCGATCAACTGATGGATTTGTCTGTTTTTTCCCAGGCTGCCGATTAGAATGTTTGCCTGCTGCTCTTTTTGTTGTTTGTAATCGTGAAACTCTTTTACCCTTTCGAGCCCCTGTACCTGAAACGCGTTCTTGACTACGAGATGTAGCTCTTCCAGTTCAAAGGGTTTGGACAGGTAGTCGTGTGCGCCGGCTTTGATCGCGTTGACAGCGTTGTCGAAGTTTGGGTAGGCGGTAATGAAAATGATTTTGGCGCGCTCGTTCCTTTCCAGGATCGGGCGGCACAATTCGTGGCCTTGAATATCCGGAAGCTTTTGATCCAGCAGCACCACATCCACTTTTTTTTTCTCCAGCAGAGCGAGTCCTTGCTTCCCAGTATGGGCCGTGAATACATCGATGAAGGGCGATTGGAAATCGTCTTTGATGCTATCGCAGAAGATACGGTCGTCATCGATGATCAGGATCGACTTTCCTGTCTTTTTGGGGTGGTTCATGGTTTTCTCCAGGTATTGAAATTATGACTGTGGTCCCGGAATTTTCGATGCTTCTGATTTCAATACTACCATTCATGCGGGCCAATATTTTTTGTACGATGTTGAGTCCCAATCCGGTACCTTCTGGCTTCGTGGTGAAAAACGGTTGAAATATGCTCTTTTTATAGGTTGAAGGGATTCCGATACCGTTGTCCGTAATGACGATTTGCTTTTTGTTACCGATATTGCGGGTAATAACTTGAATCAATGGTGAATCGGTGGCAAACATAGCGTCAGCGGCGTTGCTAATGACGTTGAGAAATACCTGGTGAAGGGCCCTGGGATCGGCAAAGGCCAACTTCGCTTTGGGGTCGTAGATTGTTTTGATGGTGATCCCTTTTTTTTCGTAGTCTTTCTGTATCAAGGCAAGGAATTTCTCCATGAAGTCTTCCAGGTTTATTTCGACTGGCGTTACCTCTTCGAACATGTTGAAGTTTTTGAGGTTTTTCAGCAAGTATTCGACCCTATAAATTTCTGTCAATACCCGTTCGATATATTCGAGAACTTTCTCCCGATCGAAGCGATCGATGTTTTTTTTCAAGACGCTCATGGTCATTTTGATAGCGTTGATGGGATTGCCGATCTCGTGACGTATCCCTGAAAAAATGAATCCCAGATTCCGCATCAGATCCATTGTCTGGGCCATCGAATAGAGGCGGACTTTTTCCGTGATGTTCCGGATGATCAGGATGATTTGATCGTCCAGAAGAGGTAGCAGCCGGGCTTCATAGGTTTGTTCCCCTTCGGGGGTGGGGATGGAATATTCGATCATTACCAGGGTTTTGGTCTCATTGACCTCATCGATGGCTTGTCGGAATTTGTGGCTGATGTTAGTGATATATAGGTCTTGAATTTTTTTTCCTATAGAATCATGGCTTATGTAGGAATCTCTCGATTGTCCACTCCGGCGTTCGGCAAGTATCGTACCGTCGAGGCCAAGGCGTATAAATTGCTCCGGCAACACTTCGAATATCGCTTGTATTTCCGCCGTTGTCTGGCGTTTTTGCCGTTCGACCTGCACCGGTTCCGTGATGTCTTTGATGAGCACGACGGTTAGATCTTTTGTTTCGTCAGGATCCGCGTCCAGGATTTGGGGAAGTATTGGTCGAATTTGGATATGCAGGTGTCTATTCAGGATGGGATCGAAGTGATGGAGTTCAAAAGGGTGGCCTTGCGCCATTTTTTCCCTGGCGTTGGGCCAATATTGGGCGATATAACACTCGGGGGATCTGCAACCGGGATGCAGTAACTCATGAATGTGGAGGCCGTTGAGGGAGGTTACCGAATGAAGATTCCAGTTCTCCACCGAGCGATTGCCCCTTACGATGATACCATTGTTCTTTATGAGCAACACGATCTGATCCAGCGCGTCGATGGCTGTTTCCCATTCTTTTTTCGCGATTTCCAGCAATCTGAAATTTTCCGATTGTATTAAGTTTACATTCTCTTTCACGTTTATTTCCTCTTGTACATACCCCATTCTCGTATTTATATCATCATGGGTATATTTTAGCACAAGTTGTGTAATTTTAAAAACTCTTTACTGTTTTTTGTTACGGAGAGTAGTGAAACAGGTCCATTGTGCGGTACTGCAACGCTTCCTGAATGTGGCGGATGTTGATATCGGGGCTCTTTTCCAGATCCGCGATGGTTCTGGAAATTTTCAGCAACCTGAAATAACTGCGCGCGCTGAGGTCGAATTTTTCGATAGCGGTCTTGAGCAACGTATCCGCGGTTGCGTCCAGTGGGCAAAACATCTTTATTTCTTTGTTACTCATCTGGCCGTTGGCAAAGATTATTCTCTTTTTGAGGTTGCCGAATCGCTTTAGTTGGATTTCGCGGGCGGTCACCACGCGCCGTTTTATGTTGGCGGAGCTTTCAGCGCTTTTCCTGGAGGTGATTTCATTGATTTCCACTTTCTTGACTTCGATTTGCAAGTCGATTCTGTCCAGTAGGGGGCGGGAAATTTTTGAGTAATACCGGCGTTTTTGATAGTCCGTGCACCCATAGGAATCGCCGTTTTTGACGCCTAATGAATCTTCGCAGGGATTCATCGCCGCCACCAGCATGAAACGGGCCGGGAATGTAAAAGAGGTGAGAGATCTGGAAATGGTGATTTCCCCGTCTTCCAGTGGTTGGCGCAATACTTCGAGCGCGGTTTTTTTGAAATGGGGGAGTTCGTCCAGAAATAGGACGCCGTTGTGGGCGAGAGAAATTTCCCCCGGAACCGGGTATTTCCCACCGCCACTGATTCCAACATCGGAGATGGTGTGATGGGGCGACCGGAATGGACGCTCGACTTTCAGATAATCGGTCCGGTTCAGCAGGCCTGCCGCGCTATAGATGAGCGAGGTTTGCAGTGTCTCCTCCTCGGACATATCCGGCAAAATGGAAGGGAGAGCTCTCGATATCATCGATTTCCCTGAGCCCGGAGGACCGATCATCAGAACATTGTGAAAACCTGCCGCAGCGATCTCCACTACCCGCTTCGCCAGATATTGGCCTTTTATTTCGGAAAAATCGGTACCCGAATACACCGGCGGGGGTTGGGGGATCTGGGTATAAGGCTCTTTGACCGATGGATTCTGTATCCATTCGATTACCTCCTTCAATGTCCGGAAGGGGAGAATTTCGACTCCTTTGACGAATGCAGCTTCGTTGGCGTTTTCCGCCGGAATGAGAATTCCTCTGTATTTATTGTCCCGGGCGAACAATGCCAGGTTCAAAATCCCTTTCACCGGTTTCAATTGGCCGTTCAGGTTCAATTCGCCATAGAGCAGATACTCATCGAACAACCGGGTGGAAATATCGTATTGATTGGCAATGATTCCGGCGGCGATGGGAAGGTCGAATGCCGCTCCCTCTTTTTTGACATCCGCGGGTGCGAGGTTTACCACCACCTTCATTCCCAGAGGGTATTCGAATCCGGAGTTCTTGATGGCGAAGCGGATTCGTTCTTTGCTCTCTTTGACTGCATTGTCGGGGAGTCCGACGATGGCGGTTCCGGGAATTCCTCTGGAAAAACCGACTTCAATATCCGTAGGTAGGGCTTCCAGCCCCTGTAATATCATTGATTTCACTCTGCTGATCATAATGCGCTCCTATAAGTATAAATTTATCTCAAGGAGTGTTCCCATTGTCTGTTCCCCGGGCCGGTAGGGAAGCTTAACGTTTTACATCTAAAATAAGAGTGATTTTTTTGATCTCAGGATCGATCGTAATATTTAGCGAATCCAGAATCCGGGCGTCGCTGTCTTTCAAATCGATCTGGAGTATCGAGTCTTTCAACCGGATTTTTTTTATCATTGTCATCCGGGTTTTGTCCCCCAGGTTGTCCAGCAACTCGAATTTGTTGTGCTGCTGGAGGGACGAAGGGGCTGGGGGGTTGGAATCTGTTTGGTGATAATCTTCCAATTCCAATGGAATTTCTTCGATGTCCACTACCAGTTCTTCTTTTTTGGACTGCCCGAATTTTTCCTGGGGAATAGTGTCCACGGAGATTTTTTTCAGAGGTAAATCTTCTTTCTGAATGATCGCTTTGTCCCGGTTGGTGTCGAACTGGATGGGAGTTCGCTTTTCAAGGTTAACGCTGGTGTGCTCGATCAACTCCTTGATTTTTTCCAGGGTTAATGTGGATATTTCCCGCAGGGTTTCCAGTACGCCTCCGCCGCTGGTGGCAACCGCCTCGAAACGGGGGCGCTTCAGTCCGTTTAGCAGGCCGTCCAGTTTTTTTACATGGCTGACGCGGTTCAAATCCCTCTTGTTGTACTGAAATACCAGGGGGATGTCGTCGATGGACTGGTTTTGGTCTTGCAGGTTGCCGAGCAGATTTTCATAGCTTTCGACATTGGCTTCTTCCATCAATTCCTGCGAGTCCGCCACAAACACGATGCCGTCGGCCCCCTTGAGCACCAGCTTCCTGGTGGCGTCGTAGAAAACCTGTCCGGGTACCGTATATAACTGGAATTTTGTCTGGTAACCTTTTATCAAGCCGACATTGATGGGTAAAAGATCGAAAAAGAGGGTTCTCTCGATGTCGGTCTCGATGCTGACAAGTTCGCCACGTGATTTTGGGTTGGTAACCGAAAATATGTATTGCAAGTTTGTGGTTTTTCCGCTCAGTCCGGGGCCGTAATAAACGATTTTCGCTGTTACCTGTTTGGAAGCATGATTTATAAACATTTTTCTCCCAAATTCTCTCATTTTTACCCATGCTTGTCAAGAATTTTCCCACACCTTTACATTTATTTAACGCAGACCGACATCCGGGCAGTCGGGAAATTGGGGCTTTATGCCTACCAGCAGGGGGGGCTGTCCCAGGCAATGACGAAATTGATGGTGAAGTCCTGGTTCGCGGCGGTCGGGGAGGAATTGGTGAGGGTGACGTTGCGGGTGGGAGGAGTTGTGCCTCTAAAACAGACATTGAGTTCGGATGCGGTTCCCGGAGCAGTAGCGACTTTTTCTACGCTGAGTGTGTATTCGCCTGGAAAAAGAATCGGACCGCCGAATTCATAGTTGCCGGTTCCATTGGCGTCGAGGGTCAATTGCCGGGTCACAACTGTGCGACCGCGCTGTTTAAGAATTACGTCGACTTTCCGTCGATGGAGCAGTCTTCCGTCTGGGCCGCCGTTCACCTGTCCGGAGATGCGAAAGGAGGGGCGGATAAGAACAGGGATGCAGGTCAACCGGCAGGTGGCGCGGTTTGAGGCCATGGGAGTGGGAGCGATGATTTCGAGGGAAGCCCAATAACTGCCGCTGGCGTTGTAATCTTTGGGGAGCTTGATTATTTTACTTCCGGGTCTCTGAAAGTAGGTATTCTGAACAATTCCCATCGGATTGTCGCTGCTAACCCAGCGGTAGGTTACCTGACCTGTGCCGCTAGCGGAAATCCTGCCGGTGTAAACGAATTTTTTGGGGCAAGCGCCCGATTCGGATTCGGGGGTCACTGTCACGAGTACCTGTGTGACCAAAAGCTTTCCACCTTTTTGAATAGGTTGCGGGGGTGCTGTTGACAATGCCGGAGATAAAAGGATTATTAATATAATTAGAGTTGCGATGTTTTTTATTACCATTTAAGCCTCCTGAAATTGAATGATTTCACTATTACTGGATATTATATGAGGAAGTACTATCTCATCTTTTTTTCAGGCGGTTGGTTTTTTACCGGGGATGTTATTTGCTCCAACATCCCCGGTAAATAAATTTGTTTGCTCTAGAGTCTGACCACGTTACTGGAAAATTCCACGCCGGCGTCTTTGAACAGAACACCTACCGGGCAATTGTTCACTGTAGTATCCAGGCACTTCTGGATTTTATCGTCTGTGGCATCCGATTTGATCTTCATGTCGAAGTGGACTTTTTCTATGGTTCTGGCCCCTTCGGGTTTGTGTGCTTCCATTTCAATTTCCAGCGCTTCAAAGGTCAATCTCATTTTCTCCGCCACTTTGGCAAAAATGGTCGATATGCAGCCAGAGAGTCCCATGATCGCCAACTCAAGGGCTGTTGGGCCGGAATCTGTACCGCTTTGCGAGGCGGGTAAATCGATAACCATGGCGTGAGTACGCCCATTGTCAACGACCGATTGAAATTGGTTGATCCATTTTGCTGTTGTTTTCATTTTCTACACTCCTGTCTGAATTATTTGATAATCGTCTACCTGGGTGAATTTAAAACCTGGGTACTGATGCAGAATGATGTAAATATTATTTTATAGGATTAACTGACATTTGGCAATACGTGAAGTGGAGACTTTCAAATTTATTGAGTGTTGTGAAGAAATGTTGCAAAATTTTATTGATAAATCCACCATTAGTTGTATTGACATATGTTTGTCAGTTTATTACTATTTACTACTGGCTTAAAAAACTGAATTTTTGTGTGCTTTATTTTTTGCCCATAAGTGTGTAGTGTTCTCTTGTGTGATTTTTTGCGCCTTTAGTGTATTTTTTTAGGATGTGTTCTATGAATATTCAGAGCGAGATTTTGCAATTTATTGAAGAGTTACCTCAAGCCGCGTTGTTAGACGAAATAGAACCGGTAAAGACAAAGAAATCTCTTGAGATTATTGCCCGAATTATCGAACAATCGGGAAAAACCATTTCGGAGGCGGTACTGGTGTATATGGCGGCAATCCGTTATCTGGCCAAGGATGATGTGCCCTATATGGATATCATTGAGGGGCAAGCAGCGGAAATCGTTCGGGTTTCCGTGGAGAAGAATGTGCAGGCAAATCTCCCCAGCCGCGCCCTTCCGATATTTGAAGTGTTTTACAATAAAATTGGATCCTCTTCGTATTCGGTTATCGAATTGGGTTCTTCCGCAGGATTGATCGGCCGCGCGCTGATGAATCCGGAGAAAATCATTCAGAACAGGAAGCTCTACCTCTCTTCCCGTCAACAGATCCCCGCATGCATTCCGCGGGTGAACGGATATCTGGGCCTCGATCTCTCCCTTCCCGAGGATGATTGGCTTATCGCGTGTGATTGGGAACCGGAGCACCGGCAACAACTTGAATGTTTTCTGGCGGATAGCGCGCCATCTGGAGAGCAGGATTTTTCGTTGTTTGAAGGAAATGTGTTCGGTTTTTCAACTTTCCCGGAAGTTGGGAAGTTTGTGGCCCGCTCGGTGTCCAGGGGGTCCACAGTCGTTGTGTTGACGTCGTTTATGCTGTATCAGTATGAAGAGGAGCAAAAAAAACAATTGCGCGGCGAGATTTTCGGCTTCTTGACTTTCAATGGCGGAAGCGGCGCCCACTGGATCAACCAGGATGTGAATCTCAAGGCGTCTCCCCTGGAATATTATATAGAGTTGGATGGGGAAAAGATCATTGATTTGTCCGACGACGCATGCGTCCATTGGAAGTGGAAATAGATTTTAGACCGGGTAAGAAGGCCGGGGCAGATCCCGGAGGAGCTGGAGCCCGGCCTCGATAATGCGTACTTAGTTAATCAATGTCAGAACGAAGTCGTCCGCGTTTCCACTAAACCTTCCGCCCAACGTATTGATGACGTAGATCGTGGCTGTTGTGCTGGATGAACCAGTGGTGAACGTGATGGCTTTTTGCTGCCAATTTTTACTGTCTGTGTATTGGGCGGTTTGAGTCGCGCCGCCGAAATCCTTGACCCCAAGGTAGAAGCCGGTATTGGCTCTGGCGATACCCCATGCGGAAATAGTGTAGGTGGTGTCGGGGCACAAACCGGTGATGATCTGTTCCACGAAACTTCCGGCGCTATCGATGCTGACGCCGTAGGAGCCGGTGTGGGCTGTGGAGTTGACTGTCACGTCGCCGCTGACTGTCCAACCGGAAGCGTTTCCGGTTTCGAATCCTGCGTTCACGATTTCTCCCAAACATGCGCTCACAGGCACTACATTGATGTAATCCACCTTTGTTTCGGTGTCGTTGCCCACAGCGTTGGTAACGGTCAACGCGACAGTGTAGGAACCCTGGTTCGGATAGGTGACAACAGGATTTTTCAAGGCGCTGGTGGCGGGGATTCCGCCGTCGAACGACCAGGACCAGGTGGTGGGTTCCATTGTGCTCACATCCGTGAACTGAACGCTGTTGCCTTCCTTCACGATGGTGGAGGAGGCGCTGAAATTCGCCACCGGCTGCTGCAACGGAGCGCCTACCACAAATGAGTGTGGATCGGGAGATCCGATGAGGGGATGCTCGGTAGTGCGGCCGGAGTTGTCTTCGGCGTGGATATAATAACCGATGGTGCTTCCCTGGACCTGCCCGGGGATAGAGGCGGCGTAGGTGGTGCCTGAGGTATTTGTCATGGCTACCGGTGTGAACGCGCCGCCGTTGACGTTGTAATAGACTTTTACGGAGTTGGCGATGACCGGTTGCCCGCTATAGGGAACGATATCCGCGGTGATCTGGTATGACGGCTGTCCGTATTTTTCTCCCAAAAGGGGCATGTGGGCGATATAGAGCATGCCGCGGTCAGCCAGCTCTTTCACCCGGCAATGCAGGGCGTCTGTGGCGAGCCAACTTCCGGTAACTCCGATAATTGTGTATCCGGGCATGGCGTTCTGGTAGGTGGCGAGCGCCGCAGCGTCGTTAGCGGAGCCGACAATGGGGACATAAACGCGTTTGTTCAGGATCAATGAGTTGGTGTAGGGCTCTTCGTCCGGAGTGTAGACCCGGAAGACCTGGTATTTGTTGCCGTAACCGCTGTCCTGATTGGCAAAATAGTCAGCCGCCGTTTCATAGTCTGCGTAACGGCTGTCGCTGGTAGGTACCTGGCCGACGAGGATTTTGTCCACATCGAGGTATTTGGCCCAGCAATCGACATGTTTGATGTATTCGTCCTGCGGATCGGGTCTCACGTGATAGGTGTCGATGCCCAGGTAATCATGGAAGATCTGGTCGATCTCCGCCGGTGTCTTGTCGGTGTTCTCTTCCCAGACCAGGTCGGTGGACACGGAGTTTCCATAGCCGTCGGTCATATAGTTGCCGCCGGTATGGCTGATGTCCATCTCAAACACGTTCACGCCTAGAAAAGATCCCATTGCAACCGGGATATTGTTGTCGTTCAGGCGGGGACGGTTGTAGGTGAAGTTCATGATATTGATGTTGCCGAGACCGTCTGAGACATACCATGGGCCGTAGTCTCTGGTCCAATACGAATCGTGCGGCGCAATCAAAAAATTGCATTTGTTCAGGTTAACTCCGTTGGAGCTGTAGAGGTTCCGGACAGTGTTCTCCGTGCTTGAATCATCCACGATGGTTGTTACCATGACATCTTCGGCCAACAATTTGACCAACTCCACGGGAATTCCGAGAGGATAGGCGATGAGCGCGCCTTCCATGATCTCGAATTCAGCGATGTTCCGTACCGGTGTTGTGGGCGGTGGCGTAACTGCCTGCAACAACTGTGTCTGTTGCAAATATTCGGGCATTTTCGCTTTTTCTTCTTCGGTCATGCGGTGGGTCAACTGCTGGCCGAAGACATTGATGGATACCAACAATACCATCAGAAAAACAAGACTGATAGCTTTACTTTTTCTTGAGAAAATTCCGGCAGATTTTTGCCTGGACATTAAGCCTGAAAGTGACATACAAGCCTCCTTTTTTGTGTAGTCTTCCAATAATAGTATTGAATTACCTTTCAGTCCCAGAGAATAGTTTGATTAATATAAAATTGTACTTGAAACGATATACCGTTGTCAATCGGATTTTATATTTCGTGTTGGGCCAGATAATAAGGAGACGAACCTCCGGGATGAATCATCGAGGAAATCTGGAATATGTTGCGCTCGCGAATGAGATTCGCCACTTTCGGCGTGACGATCAGTGATTCGAAGAGAGCGATTCTTCTTGCTCCATCCGGTCGGCTTAGAGATTGGGATAAAATTCCCAGAAGCGCGTCCGCCAACCATGCGGATGTGCGGGATTGCTCCTGGATTTTAAACTGGCCGAGAATACGATCGATGGCGGCGGTGGGCGAGGAGGCGCTGATGGTAGCTATTACCAGGTGACCGCTTGTGGCCGCGTCCAACATGAGTGTGACGGACTCTTTCGTTTTCACTTCACCGAAAGCGATGATATCCGGCGCCTGCCTGTAAGCGGCGTCGAGCGCATGTTTGAAGGATTTGACGTGAAGGGACAAATCCCGTTGGTTCACCAACGATGATTGATTGTAGTGAACGAACTCTACCGGATCTTCGATGGTGACGATGTGCTTTTGCCGGTTGCGGTTGATATGCTGGATCACGGAAGCCAATGTCGTGGATTTGCCGCTTCCGGTGGAACCTGAGACGAGTAATAGTCCGCCTGCGCTATCGCAAAGCCCCAAAAACTCGTCCGGAATGTCCAGGGTGCTAACTGGAGGGATTTCTACCGGAATGTGTCGCGCGGACATCCAGATACCCCGGTAATCCTTTGAAATTGTAATACGGTATCGTCCATATTCCTGGATTTCATAACCGAAGCATGTGTCGTTGGCTTTTTTGAAAGCTTCGATATTGACCGGCGGAGCAATGGATGCCAATTGCTTGAACAGGTCCTCGCCGTCGATTTGAGGAAAATCCTTCAGGGTTTCGATTTGCCCGTCGATGCGCATAACCGGAGGGCACCCGGAGGAGAGATGCAAGTCCGAAGCTTTTTTATCCGCCATTAAACGCAACATTTCATGCAATTCGATTCGGTCCGGTGAAATGTTTGTCTCGTCGAAGGGGATGATGATGTGACTCATATCGAATTCAGCCGAGATATCTTGCGATGATTCCAGCAGGTTTTCAGTTGTCTCGCTTTCCGGCTCGCTTACCCGGAATTCCAGGCGGTTCAGGTTTTCCGAAATGTGAATCATCTTGTCTTTGTACTTGAAGTTTTGGCGGTTTCCGTATTTTTTCCGGTATTCCGTTTTAATGAATTCAATTTCGTCGCCTGCCAATGGCGCTCTCAACACCGGGATTTTCTGATTGTCTTTTAAGATGTACGCTTGCTCGGAAATACTGATAACTAATTTTTCCCCCTGCCAGTTCAACAGGATATCCAGGAAATTTTCGAAATGGCTCATTGAAACATGATCCTGCTTATTTTAGTTTTATTGACATAGAGCCGGGTGCCTTTGAAGCCGAACTCGAGGAATTGGAGATCGTTGTTCAAGTAATCTTGCACACGGGAACGGAAGGCGGGAAGTTCGGCGATATGGGTGACATGCAATTTGAACCGGTTGCGCAGGATCAAGATAATGGGAGTATCACCCCTGGATTCCACCGGTTCCGCTTCGTTGAGGCAGATAATCTCCGTTTTGTTGATGATGGAGGTAGTACCTGTTTCCGGCTCTTTCACCGGGATAAAATCGGTGTTGCGCCGCAAAAATTCCTCTACGGTCTCTTCGCCCCGGCGGTATTCGGAGAATTCATTCAAAAAGAGGATGTACGGTTGGAATTTCCCCGAGTTATCGTCGAATAAAATCTCTACTGCTCTCTCCCGTTTCGGGATTTTAAAATCTTCTTCCATTCCAGGCTCTGTCATCTGGAAAAATTGTAATATGATCCGCCGTCTCTGTCAACAAAAAAACTGAGAATTTGGGGGATCTCTCAATTTCCAGGTTAAGATTGGTTGCTTCTTGATTTATCCTGGATCCTCCAACAAGAAAAAAAAAACTCGTTGTCCTTGTAAACACAAGGTAAAATAGAGTTAAATTCCCATCAAACGCCGCTATTGTTGCATCTGTTGAACGGCAATATGGGAACCTGGCGTGCATCCGCCCGGTAAACCGCGGAGATGTGGGGATCGAGGCGGGCATCCACAGTGAGATGCCCCTACAAACAGCGGGTGTGGTCATTTTTCTCAATCTACTACACCCGACAGCAATTCCGCGATTCGTTCCTCTCGATCTGTGATTCGAAATCCCATGAATCCTACACATCCTGCCAAAAGCCCAGGCTCCGCCCCCATGCCATCGACTACTCCCACTTCGATTCCCTCCTCACGGTACCCGAAATCGCCTTCCATCTCAGCGCCGAAACGCTGATGAGCGAGCGATTACTAAAAAAAAAGCTCCCGGGAGCCTGTCGGAAAGCCTTTTTTTGAAGAACAAGATTCATTCCGTGATTGTTTGCTGGACCAATGGCGTTTTTTTTTGTTCCCTCAAGATGTCCGGGATCGGCTTACTCCGTACGGCCTGAGCTATTTTATTCGTGATGCAGCGCCCCAGCTCGATCTCGGTCTCCTCTATGAACATTATGGCGGCAGCGCAGGCGACCGGCTGGTCATGTATTTGCAATTAAATTCCCTTTTTGTTATTCTCTTTCAAGTATTTGCCGCAATTTGCGAGAATTGTTCGAGGAGGTACGGATGTCTTTGATAGATTGTCCAGAATGCCAAAAGGAGGTTAGTTCCAGTGCGTTTGCCTGTCCCCATTGCGGGTATCCCCTGGGCGGGAAATTGAAAATCGATCACGATGCCCAGGGTAGGCCCACCGGTTCTTTTGTTGCAGGTTCTGCGGACGCGATGAACCGGATAAGGGATGATCGGGATTTCACCAATCTGCTGATGGCGGGAAATAAAATCGGCGCCATCAAACGCTGCCGCGAATTGACCGGTTTGGGGCTCAAAGAGTCGAAGGAATTGGTGGAGCAGGTGGCGCAGATGCAGGGGATCACGTTGAGATCCGAAGGTGGATGTTTTATCGCCACCGCCTGTTACGATTCGCCCTACGCGGCGGAAGTGGCATTGCTCCAGGACTACCGCGACCGGGTGCTCTTGAATTCCATTCCGGGCAAAGTTTTTGTCAAATGTTACTACGCTGTGTCGCCGCCTCTCGCCGCCATCATCGCCCGCTCTGGATTTCTCAAAAAATGGGTTCGCGCCTGCCTTATTTCCCCAATCGTAAGATCGGTTTCCCGAAGGATGTGAGGTGTGGATTCTTCGCCCCAGCAGATGATTCGCCTGTCCTCCAGTCAAGAGAATTTGGCGTAATATGCGGGGTGGCTGGTTTTGAGCCATTGGAAAAAGAGGAGAGCCTCGGCTTCGTTGGCGCGCCACTGGTCGGTGAGGATGCCGTTTTTTTTGAGTT
>JAHELQ010000401.1 GCA_024644125.1 Candidatus Aminicenantota bacterium
ACGATAATTTCCCATGATTCCGTCGCAATCATCAAATCCATTCATTAAAAAAAAACTCCGGTTGACTTTTTTTTACAAACCATATAGTATGTAGTTTAAGGCGGTAACGCCCATGCAATCAGGCGCAAAGCTGAAAAGTGAATGTGGAATCTATGAAAAAAGGAGGGTAATGAATGGATAGTTTTCCCGAAATCCCCGGATATAGAATAAAAAAGATTCTGGGGGAAGGTGGGATGTCTATCGTATACCTCGCTATCCAGGAAAAACTCAAACGAAAAGTAGCCGTCAAAGTGATGCACCCACACCGCATGAAAGATACGCATGCGGCACGCCGGTTTCTAAAAGAGGCTGAAACCGCGGCAAAATTGGATCATTCAAACATCGTATCCATCATTGATTTCGGCGAAGCCGGCAATGTCTACTACCTGACAATGGAGTATCTACCTATCAGTCTGGCGGCAAAAATAAAACAATCGACGAAGGGAAAACTCGCTCCCCAGGAGGCGTTGCATATCCTGGAACAGGTGGCGGACGCCCTCGATTACGCCCATTCCCATGGCATTGTCCATAGGGATATCAAATCGGAAAATATCCTTTTCCGGCGAGACGGAACTCCGGTTGTGGTGGATTTCGGTATCGCCCGCACCATCAATTCCACCACCCGCCTCACCCGTACCGGAGTGAGCATCGGAACCATTCACTACATGAGCCCCGAACAATGCAGGGCCGAAGAATTGGACGGAAGAACCGATCTCTACTCGCTGGGAGTCGTCCTTTACGAAATGTTGACCGGACGGTTGCCCTACGACGCGCAGAACGAAGCGGGTGTCCTGCTAAAACATCTTCAGGAAAAAATCCCCCCATTACCCGAACACCTGGCCGCCATCGAGCCTGTCATCCTCTGTTTGCTGGAAAAAAACCGCGACAAACGAATCGCCAGAGGTCGTGACCTGGTCCGGCTGATCAATGATCTAAAGACAAATAACCGGAACGAAGACGTTGGTAGCGCCGGATTACCGGGATCGTCGATGCCGACGATCGAAATCCCCTACAACGCCTTCCGGCGAAAACGAAGTGTTTTTTGGAAAGTAAGCCTTATTTTGTTCTCAATTTTAGCAATCAGCATCGTGTTATATTATACAGCCTTTCAAAATCCAAATTCTTCGGTTCCGCCCATCGTCATTCCCAACCAGGACCAAACATCCATCCCCTCAAAAAACAGTCAGGCTCACTTCGAAGAAAAAGACGACAAAATAAGAGACGCGGAATACCTCACATTGGTGAATCAAGCTAAACATCTCATCGATGCGGGAGATTTCAAGCCTGCCGCAGACCTATTGAACCGCGCCCGTCAGATAAAAGATAGTGAGGAAATCGCAGGCCTCGAAAAATCCATCGCTCAAAAACAACTGGAGACGAAACGGTTGGCGGAACAGGAAGCGTCCCAAAAAAAACAGGAAAAAGAATATAAAGATAATATGGACCTGGCCCGGCAAAAACTGGCGGAGGGTCAATTTCAACCGGCATTGGAATTCGTTGCCGTCGCCCGGAAGCACAGGGACACGGAAGAGTCGAGAATCCTTGAGAATCAAATCAAAATATCGGAGCAAGAGGTGGAGCAAAAATCCATCATTGACACATCCCCTCCCCAAGAGGTAAAAATATTCGCCATCCCCTCGAACTTGCAAAAAAAATATAACGAGATTCTCAAGCGGGTGGAAATACCCGGCCCTCCTCCCGGCACCTGGGTCAGCGGACAGGTGAGCATGTCCCTTTCTGTCCAGCCTACAGGAGAAATCGTGGTTACGAGTTTCCTGGACAAATGGCTCACTATTAAACCGGACAAGAGCCGCGACAAAATTCGCGAAACGATTGTCTCGCGCATCGGCGGCATCACACTCCTCCCCCCCACGTCTAAAAACGGAGCTCCGGTCGTAGTGAACGGCTGGCGAATGAATTTTAAAGTGGAAACTTTCCAGGGAAAGATTATTCTTGATTTACAATAAAAATACTATATTAATATTAAGGTGCTGATGATATGATGGGACAAAAGTTGTTGGCTAAAGTCGCTTTCTTGACAGCGATGCTTTTCACGTTAAATGTGTTGCCGTTAGATTTGAATTTACAGAAAAAAGAAGAAGACACACTGCTAAAAGCCCGTCAACTGGTACAGGATGGCGATCTTGAAGGCGCGGTCAACGAATTACAGCGGATTATCGCCGTTCTACTCGATAATCCGGCGGAAAGAGAGCGATTGGCAGAAGCCTATTATTTATTGGCAAAGGTATATTATACCGCCGGAGATCATGAGTTGATGGAACGACATCTCCGCAATGTCTTTACCACCGACCGCGCATTCACCACTTTTGAACCGGATCTTTACTTCAAGGAAATCGTGGACCGAATTTTATCCGAATTCCCGGATATCACCAGACCAAAACAGCCGGAACCGGAGGAATCCTCATCCGGTACAAACATTATATCGAAAGAGAAAAAAAAGAAACGGAAGCCGCCGGTTTTATTGATACTCGGAGGAATCGCCGTCATTACGACTTTAATCCTGCTCTTCGCCAAAAAGAAAAAACCGGATACGAAAACCGGAAGTATCCGCATTATGTCAAATCCTTCGGGAGCCGATATATCTCTGGACGGTAACAAAACCTCCCAAAAAACGCCATACACATTGAACTTTGTCCCTGTAGGCCCGCATACCATACGGCTTGAAAAAACCGGATTCGAAGTATACGAAAAAACGGTCATAGTCGAAGCAAACAAAGAGGAACGGATCTCCGCAACCCTGGAAACCTTCTGGTCCGGCGTCGAATGGATCCAGATTCCGGCAGGTTCATTCAAAATGGGAGACAGCTACATGATCGGAACACCGGACGAACTCCCGGTTCACGAAGTGTACCTCAACACATTTTATATCTCCAGATACGAAATCACCTTCCAGCAATTCGACCGCTTCTGCGAAGAAACCGGCAGGGGCAAACCTTCGGATAACGGTTGGGGGCGCGACTCAAGACCCATCATATTTGTCTCATATAGCAACGCCCAGTCCTATTGCCAATGGTTGAGCGAAAAAACCGGCATGGACATCCTGCTCCCGACCGAAGCCCAATGGGAAAAAGCCGCGCAAGGGACATTACCCCGTATCTATCCATGGGGGAACGGCGAACCCGATTGCAGCCGGTCCAATTTCAGAGGATGCAACGGTATGACGATGCCCGTAGGTTCAGCGCCCGCCGGCCAATCGCCATACGGCATTCACGATCTGGCGGGAAATGTGTGGGAATGGTGTGGAGATTGGTATAGTGAAGATTATTATTCGAATCCGGAGGCGACAGGTGACAATCCCACCGGACCCGATTACGGGACAACCCGCGTCGTGCGGGGAGGAAGTTGGGGGATGATGGGAAACGCGTTGAGATGCTCCAACCGAAGAGGCGAATCACCCAACTACAGCAGCTACGCCCTCGGATTCCGCGTCATTTCCACGACGCCGCCGGCGGGGCAGAATAAGGCCTCGCGTACCGGTCGTTAAACGCCTTGTTCTCCCTCAACAAGCCATTCCAATACGAATCCATCAATCCGGTCTTCCGCAACATATTCACCACATGAATACCAAAGCCCGAGAGCCGGTCCCTGCGTCCAGCCAACGTCCGGATGAGACGGGGATCGAAACGCCCGGATTTGGCCAACCGCTTGCCTAAACAACGGAACCGCCCAAACAACTTACGGTTCATCCAGTTGGGGCGAGCCTGGATTCCTTCGACGCCGCCTTTGATCACAGTACCCAGATAATCGCATCCCAAACGCCGCGCCAATTTCTCCAGGTATTTCTCGACGAACCGCGAATGAATCGTCTCGGGGAATCCAGACTGCACAATAAATCCCAACGCCGGATTTCCCTCCCTACCGCAAAACGGCTGCAACCTCTCAATAAACAACTTCACAATCCCGGGCATCGCGTCGGTGTAAAGCGGGAAGGCGATGATCACATGCTGCGCCCGTCCGAACGCTTCGACAAATTGTTCTGTATCCTTTTGGGACACTAAATAATAAACCTCGTGACCATTCCCTCTAAAAGTGGAGAAGCCTTCTATCAGTCGATCCAACAAAATTTTTGTATTACTGCCTTTCCCCTGGGAGAACCGTTAAATACTGTCAAATGCATACGCCACCTCGCGAGGGTCGGCTGTCGTCCGCTTCACGAACGCCAACCGGGATTTGAAATTTATGGACAACCGCCGGTAACACTCCGAAATAATCGCGATATCGTCTTCATCGCAATCCCCCAACGGCTGCAACAAAAGCCCCAACACCGGATACGACCTGTACCGCTTGATATGGTGGCACTCCCCATGGTCAATCTCGATATAGGGTAGCACCAGAGGGATCAATTTATCGCAGGCCTTCTTCAAAATGCCACTGGTAAATCCCATGATCACTGGAGATGCGAACAACAATGCGTCCGCGCCGATGACACGTTGCCGCATATCCATCGAATCATCCGCAAACACACATTCCCCCGGCGTCCTTACCCAGCATCCCCAACATCCCAAACACGTCTTGATGTCCATTTGCCGCAACGGGAGCACATCCACCCGGTGTCCACGACTATCCAGAATGCCTGCGAGGTTCGCGACATACCTCTCGAAATCCAGGTTGTCATCAGCGGCGTTTCCATTCAAAATCGTTATATTCATCCAACACTCCTTTCACGCACACAACGAGTCCCCTCACACAATTCCAACCCCAAAACGCGCATAAAAACCGGGCCGGAATTCCAGTATATCACGATCGTTCCCGGATGTAAATTTCTGTGAAAAAATCAACAATAAAAAGCGTATTTCAGCATATATACATCTTTACTTCATCAAATTGTTAAGATACAATTTACCTTCGTACCAAGGAGAATAATATGGCCAAAACCTTTGTTGAAAAATTGTTCAGCCTCAAGGCAGGGCAAGATGTTTCGGCCGGAGCCATCGTGTCGGTTGAGCCGGATTATGTCATGAGTCATGACAATGCCGCCGCTATTTCCAATACGTTTAAAAAAATCGGAGTCCAACAGGTAAAAAATCCAGAACGGATCGTCATCATCCTGGACCACGAGATCCCAGCTCCGAAAGAATCATCTGCCACCAATCACAAAGAAATCCGCAATTTCGTCAAAGAACAGGGTATCACCAACTTCTTTGACATTAACTACGGCATCTGCCACCAGGTTCTGGTTGAGCAGGGATATGCCACCCCAGGAAAACTCATCGCAGGTAGCGATTCCCACACCACAAC
>JAHELQ010000402.1 GCA_024644125.1 Candidatus Aminicenantota bacterium
CTGGTGCGCAAACCGGGAGCGTTCGTCAACTATCGCTATCGGGACGATCTATTCCCAACGATCCATTTTCGGATGGTCTACGATTATCTACGAGAAAAGAGGCCGGCCAGCGCGTCGCGGGAGTATTTGGAGATACTTCACCTGGCGTCCCGCGAAAGCGAGTGGAAGGTTGACCAGGCGATTCAGGGGTTGTTTGCTTGCGAAAAAGAGCTCTCCCTGGATGAAGTTAAAAAGTTGGTTGACTCGACTGGCAATAGTTGTGAACTGAAAGAAGTCCATGTCCGGCAAACCAACTTATCCGATTACAATCGTCTTTATAGTGCGTTTTCTCATGAGGCAATACGGCAAGAAAATATACTTGTCGTTGAACAACCATCTACCGACAACCATTTCCGCCAATCCGAAGGTTATTCGATGTAGTCACACAACTTCCTTTTTATTCGCGCGAAGAAAACAGGGGAAAAAATATCCATCAAAGCATCAATAGCAAAAGAAAAAAATTTGGCAGTACAAGTTGGCACAATCAAACTTAGAATTGCAATTAAACAACTCCTTTGATTGTGGGTCGAAATTCAGGATTTCATTTTTTTAGGAGACAGGCTCAATTTTTTAGGGTGACTTTAAATGAATGAAGTTTCTGGTATCGGGAACCGCCTTTAAGAAAGAGCTTGTCCTCATTTATATAGATACCGCCACGATCTCCGATAATTGGAGCTTCGGCAATAACTTTTCCATTAGGAGCGATAACAAGGATACGGGATAGATCAATGGTGTCAGACAAATCGATATCGGGATTCCCTTTAGTATCACTAACTATTCCACTACCTTCAAAACGAACTGTTAGTTTTTCTTTCTCCTCGTCTTTCAGCAAACGATTTCTTGTTAGTAAATAGAGATGACCACTGGAGTCTATAGCCATATCAATGCAAATAGTCTTCCACTCATTTTTGCTTTTGATCTTTTGGGAGTGAAGAATACCTCCATTGCTCCCCGAATTACGCTTGTAGGCTTTGGGATTTTCGCCCTCATTCATGACTTTAATCCCGTCTCCTTCCGTTATCGTCTCAATTCTAACCTCAGGAATTTGAAATGGTACTTCGAAGGCAATTACTAACAATAATTTTCCTTCGCTGGAATACTTTCTGATAACGGGCGCATGCCTGTGGACTACATAAACATTGTCCTCATGATCCATTGCTATGAGAAATTTCTCACAGAGCATTTCATTCTCCGCTGCATCATGAAAATCACCGAATCCTTTTTTTTCGTTTCCATCCGCATCCATGAGATAAAGAATTTTCCGTGAACGAAATGTTCTGAATGGAAAATATAGCATAATTTCATCCTTTGAAGTAATACCCATCCAAGAGCTCAAGTCTTTTATTTTAAAGACTGAAACGCTCTTGCCGGCTGAATTGAAGCGCTGAACTCTGCGCCCCACACTCTCAAGCACCACTAAATCTCCGTTAAGGGCGAAATCGAGAGAGCAAGGGGTGAGTAAATCTCCGGGACCTTTACCGCTACGGCCAATTCGGCGAATGAAATCTCCGTTAGGTGAGATTACCTTGACGCAGTGCTGGTAAGTAGCGCAGATATACATATTTCGCTCTTTATCAAATTTTATATCACCAATCTGCTTAATTACTTTTTCGAGATCTTCTTCGTCATCGCCTCCCCAGATTTGAAGGGGTTTTAGAACCAGCTTGCCTCGACACACTTCTTGGGAAGCCAAGGTATTTTCTACGATGGTTGGTTGATTTGCGAAACTTAATTTAATTGTCGCCGACATTAATATAAGCAAACTCAGGGTACTAATCTTTACCTTCATTTGTTTTCACCTCTTTTTGTACCGCCCTAAATTTAAGGAAACGTGTCTTGGTTCTCCGGAAATAGGACAAACCTCTTTCAAAACTAAGTGGGTAACCCACTGAAATCCCAACAGGATTCGTTCAAATATTATCGTTTTTTCCATTCTCAGTCAAGACGCCTGTTTTTGTCTTTCGAGCCGCTTCACTTTCCTGTTCATCCTTGCAGTCTCTAGTTTTCGGTCCCTTTCCTCATAAATCGCCGCTTGTTTTCCTTCCAGCATATCAAGTGGCGCGATATAGCCGATAGCGCTATGAAGCCGAACTCGATTATATAATTCGACATATTCTCCGATATTTTTTCGCGCCTCCTTCAAATTCCCTGGATTTTTGACCGCCACACATTCCTGCTTGATCAACCCCTGCATGCGCTCTTGCTTGCCATTAGACTGTGGATAGTATGGGCTGGTGCGGACATGGCTCAAACCGCTTATACCGATAAACTCTTTAAATTCACGGGCGACAAATTGAGGACCGTTATCACTGATAATACGTGGTCCCACGCCTGGGAATTTTTCCAGAGCCCTTTGAAGAATGATCTCGACATCCCGCTCTTTCATTGCTTCACGAATCTCCCAGTGCACGATGAAGCGGCTATATCCATCCAGGATGCTGCAAAGATAATAAAATGTGCCCCCAAGGTTCAGGTAGGTGAAGTCGATATGCCAGTGTTCATGCGGGCGAGTGGGCTGAACGAAACCGGTCCCTTTTTGCGAGACTTTCCGCCGGAGTTTTCCCAGCAACCCTCTTTTGCTCAATACCCGGTAAACCGTCGAAGGGCTGACAGCGACAATATCCAGATCAAGCATCATGTACGTCAGCCGCCGATAACCTTCAAATGGATTGCGAATGTAAAAGTTGACGATACTCTCAATCTCCCAATCCTCCAGCCACCAATCACGTGGGATTTGCCCGTTGTGCTCGTTAGATTTCCCATAACGCTGTTGCCAATGATAGTATTTGCTGTGGTTCATCTCCAACCATTTTACGATTCGACGCTGGCAAATATCTGTGCTGGTGGATATCTCCCTTACAAAGTCTACCACCGCGTCTCGTTGATCAGGCTCAACCCAACCGGTCATAGTTCCCCAGAGTTTTTTTTTAGCTTCACGTAGCTTTCGGTGATCTCCGCAATGATATTATCCTTGTGCTTCAGACGATCCTCAAGGTGAGAAACTTTCTCTTCAAGCTTCTTGGCCTTCTTGCTCTCTTTTTTACTCGGCTTAAAAAAGGCAAGCGCGCCTCGTTCAAAGAACTCCTTCTGCCAACGGTAAAACTGATTGGGAGATAGTTTCAGTTCATCGCAAATATCTGACACGGCCTCTCTATCAAGGAGATGGCGCTTCAAAATTTTTACTTTCTCTTCAGCATCGAAATGCCGCCTTGTCTTCTCAGACATTAAAACCTCCTGGTTAGTCATATTATACTAAACTTTTTAAGAGGTGTGTCCTATTCCATGAGAGGCATGACAGTTCTACAACTTGCTTTACAATACTCGTAGACTCTTGAAACTCAACAATATATTTCTCAAATGCCCATTGAATAATATCTTTATCCTCTCGTACATCATCAAAAGTTTCACTGGATTTTATGATCGTTCCCTCACTAGGATATACTATATTGATGGGGATACCGACCATCCATGGGATAGAGCTGAAAAATTTTTCAATTGTATTTAATTTCTCTGCAGAAAAAGGTGGAGCGTAAACGACATTTACTGAGATTTGTCCATTCAAGATATCCATGTCATGATTTTCAACAAGATTTTTCAAGCCATTAAGAGTCTTTTCAAAACTTCCGTTTCCCATTTCATCAATTCGATACCTATCGTGAAGTGCCTTAGGTCCATCTAGACTTACCATCACACTAAATTTGTTATGGGCCAAGAAATTAGCAATTTCTGGATTTATGAGTGTCGCATTTGTAGTCATGCTGAATAGTATTTCACGGCCTTTGAAAACATCTTTTGCATATTCAACACATTTTTTTATAAATGGGAATTGAACTAATGGTTCTCCCCCATAAAATCCAATCCGTATAAGCTTAGTTTTTGACGAATTCTTAAGAAAAAAATCAATCGCCTGCATTGCTGTTTCAAAATCCATGGATTTATTCCCATGGTTCCTTTTTGTATCAACATGGTCATTGTATATACAATATTGGCAACGTAGGTTGCAATTCTGAGTTATTTCAAGTGTAATTGATTGCAACGATGTGCTTAGTAATTCCTCAAGATCATCAAAATGACCTGACAAGGTAAAGTGTGTATTCTTATCCAATTTTAAGATATTTTCTTGCTTGATAGCATCAATAATTTCAACTGAGGATCTACAAAAAACCTCCTCCCCATACTTGCTGATATAGTATTCAATAGCATCCTTAGGGACATGGCATTTTAGTAAACTATCAATTAGTTCGAATACTTCTTTTTGGCATGACAAAATTTTATTAGTCCCAGTGTCGTAAAGATAATAGTAATTGTCAACGCAGAATGCCTTTGCTAACGGTTTGCTATTGGCAAATTCTTTTGCAAAAAAATCTACATAAAAATCTTTCTCTTCCAATTTGTTTCACCTCAATAGGACATTATAGAAAAGAATGCTTTATCCTATTTTAATCGTATAATATCACACTGTAATTTTGAAAGTCAAGAAAAAAATTTTACTTTAAGCCAATATTTCTACATAAATTATCACAAGTTTCATAGTTACCAAAACAAAGAACTTGCTAACTAACACCAATTTGTGAACTATAGACGAGTAAATTTGGACAGAATTTTGGAAGCTGTTCGACTCGTTCGGCTTCCGCAAGTAAGCGGATGGGGTTGAAGGATTCGCTCTTTTGGCGGCTGGTTTCTGCGAGTCCCGGTGAAAGCCACAGATACCAGAGGATTAGCAAAACTATGCAGACACGTTTCATGGTTGTCTCCTTAGCAGCCGGAACGGGGTGATGGCGATGTCCCGGCCGATGTAGATTTTGACGCGGGCGCCGGGGCGCACGGTGATGGTGGGTTTGATGGCGAGATTTTGCCGCAGGACTTCGGCGGCGGCGGAGCTAAAACTCCGCTCCGATTCCTCGATGACCGGGGACCAGCGGGAGGCCCGGTCGAGGCCGTTTTGGGCCAATCCCCCCAGGCCATCCACCAGGCCCAGGGGAAGAGATGGGGACAGGCAAGCATAATTCGTAGTATTCGTCGTCGAGAAGCACTCGATGAAAGCTTCGATGATTAGCTGCACCATCGCGGCATCGCATCTTTTATTTTATCAGGACTTCCGAACCGGGCTTCGAAATAAAATCGATGAAGGCTTCGAGAAAAGACTGGGGACAGGCAAGCAGAATTCTTCGTCGAGGGAAAAGATGGGGACAGGCGAAGCAGCATTCGTCGTCGAGATGCACTCGATGAAGGCTTCGATGATTATCTGCGGCATCGCA
>JAHELQ010000403.1 GCA_024644125.1 Candidatus Aminicenantota bacterium
GCCCGCCCGAATTTAGGAGACGACGGCCAATAACTCCTGTCTTCATCATATACCGCCACCAGACTCGGGAGCAATTGATGGAAGAGTGCGATGTAATCCTGCCGGATTTTCCTTTGCCGGTCTTCCGAATAATTGTCGAATCGCTTCCAACCCCAATTATGCCAGGCCTCGTCGATTTCATTGTTTCCGCACCACAAGGCGATGGACGGATGATTGCGCAGTCTTTTTATATTATCGATCGCTTCGTGTTTCACATTGTCCAGGAATTCGCTGTCGCCAGGATACATGGCATTGGCGAACATAAAATCCTGCCAGACCAATAACCCCATTTGATCGCATAGATCGTAAAAAACATCGTTCTCGTAAATCCCGCCGCCCCAGACCCTCACCATATTCATCCCCGCATCGGCGGCATCGGACAACAAGCGGCGGTAGCGATCGTTGCCCACCCGCGGCGTAAAACTATCCTGCGGGATATAATTGGCTCCTTTGATAAAAACAGGCGTTCCGTTCAACCGGAAAAAAAAGCCTGTCCCGCTCCTATCCTTTTCCTGAACAAGCTCGATCCGCCGCAAGCCAATCGTGAGAGCCTTGCTGTCCAATATGTCTTTGCCAGCGGTCAAACGCGCCGACACATCGTACAGGTTCGCCTCGCCCAGGCCGTTTGACCACCATAACTCCGGCTGCGGGATTGTCATTTTCACGCGCACCGTATTGGAGCCGGGTACCAGATCGCAGGAACAGACCGACTCAAACCTCTTCCGGCGGGGCGAAACAAATTGAAGCGCCAGCTCCGCCCGTTGCCGGACCGCAGATTCCACTTCACACTCCACCGCAACATGAGCCAGCTTTTCCGTCACAAGCGGCTGCCGCACGCGTACATCCAAAATCCTCGCTTTTTCCCAGCCAAGCACAACCACTGGACGCCAGACTCCGCTGGTGACAAACCGCGGTCCCCAGTCCCAACCATAATGATAGGCCGCCTTCCGGGTCAACACCCTGTGACCTTCAGGCAGTTTGTACCCGAATCGCTCTTCGGGCGTACCCGCCATCGCCACCGGATTGTGAAACAACAAGCGGAGAGTGTTCTGCCCTTTTTTCAATAGCCCGGCGCAATCGCGACGCCAACTGCGGAACATGTTGTCGGCCCGAAGAATGAGCTTATCATTTAAATAGACATCACAATAAGTATCCAGGCCGCAAAACGACAATTCCTGCCGGGGCATACGCAGCAACCGGTCATCCACTTCGAAAACCGTTCGATACTCCCAGTCTTTTTTTTCTATCCATTGAAGAACCCCTTCGTTGGCGCCGAAAAAAGGATCGGGAATCTTGCCATGGGCCAGCAAATCGGTATGCACGCAACCTGGCACCACTGCGGTGAGCCAATCTTCGCAATCAGTAGAGCGAAATTGCCAGTTTGCGGAAAGTGGAATCTGAATCACACCCGATTGGACATCTCCCCCATCGGCCGATTGGAGGGAAAACGGAACAAGAATCACCAGTGCGACTAAAAGGATTAAATAAGATGATAGGTTATCCTGCTTCATAGGTTAAGAAGCAGGATACCATAATTAAATCGAAGTTTCAACCTTCGCGTTGACTATTGCCTATTACAGTGACTGCTTTTAATAGAAAATTGTGCCGGTTACCTTGTATTTGTAACTCTCGTTATTGAACAGGTAGCCGTTGTTGTACAGGTGAAGCGCCCTCAACATATCGCCATTCGCAACTTTGGAATATCGTTTCAGGATTTTCAGCCCCAGATCGATGTTGTATTCGATATCGAAGATCCGGTCGGCGTCGATATCCAATTCGTCCTTCCAGACATCGTACGTCACTTGCATGAGACCGTACGCGCCTTTGGAAGACACGGCTTTGGGATTAAAACCGCTTTCCACAAGAATCATGCTCAAGATAAGATTCGGATTAAAATCGTATTCATTACTTTTCCGGTACACCACATCCACGATCTGTGAAAACACGGGATACTTCTTCCTGACCACCGAGTCCTGATATTTGATCAGCGCGACGTCGGCAAGCTCTTCCTTGCTGGAGGACAATTCGCCTTCGACCTTGTTGAGACGGTTTTTCAAGATATTTATCTCTTGTAGATTCCGATGATTCTCTTTTGAAACATCCGTAAGGGCATAAAAAAGCAGTAAACTGGTAAGTATGATGGGCATTGTCAACCAAACGACTTCTTTTTTTTTCATTCTTACTAGCCTTCCATTTGTGAATTTTTGTAGTGTACAGTGTACCAGAAAACACTATATCTGTCAAATCGGCCGACCTCCCCGCCCGGCACTTGCAATTTACGCTGTTTCGGCTTACAATAATTAGCCGGTTTAACTATTAGAAGCATGTCAAGGAGAACACGATGAAAAGAGCGTTAATCAGTGTGTATTATAAAGAAGGCATCGATATCATTGCCTCCAAACTCACGGCCAATGGTTGGGAGATCGTCTCGACCGGCGGTACCGCCCAATATCTAAAAGAGCGGAACATCCAGGTGACCGACGTCTCCAGCCTCACCAATTTCCCCGAGATCCTGGACGGACGGGTCAAGACCCTGCATCCGCTGGTATTCGGGCCAATTCTCGCCAAAACCACCCCCCAACACCTGGAGCAATTGAAACAATTTAACGCAGAACGGATCGATATGGTCATCGTGAATTTTTATCCCTTTGAAGACGCCCTGGCAAAACAGGACCAGGGAATACAGTATATGCAGGAAAACATCGATATCGGCGGTCCCTCCATGGTAAGGGCGGCGGCGAAAAATTTCCAGGACACCGTGGTGATCGTTGACCGGGAGGACTACCTTCCGGTGGTGGAAGAATTGATCGGCGAAGGCGGCATAGGATTGGAAAAACGCCGCCAGTTGGCAGGCAAAGCCTTTTCCTACACCTCCTTCTACGACTCCCTCATCGCCGGTTATCTGGCGGGCGAAAATCCGTCGGAGCGCCACTTCATGACCATAGGCGGCCGCAAGGCCCAGGATCTCCGCTACGGAGAGAATCCTCATCAACAGGCGGCGCTCTTCATCCGCGACCGGGAGTCGCCCCTCAACAACTACGAAAAAATCCAGGGGAAGGAACTTTCGTTCAACAACATCCTGGACATCTCCATGGTGTACGAGGTGCTGAACCATTTTACCGGCGACGATCCCTTCACCGTGATCGTCAAACACCAGAATCCCTGCGGCGCCGCATTGGCCGATTCCCTGCAAGATTCGTTCCAGAAAGCGTTCGCCGCGGACTCCCGCTCCGCTTTCGGAGGTATCGTCGGCTTCAACCGGACATTGGACAAAAACACAGCCGAAGAGATGAAAGAGATCTTTTTCGAAGTGATCATCGCGCCGGACTACACACCCGAAGCCCTTTCGGTGTTCAAAAAAAAGAAAAACCTGCGCATCATCAAGATCCCGCTGGGCTACATGGAACCCGGCGACGTCAAAACCATCCCCGGCGGCTTCGTGTATCAGCAGCGCGACCATGAATTAATTCCCTACGACCAGTTCCAGTTAAAAACATCGCGGGCGGTTTCACCCGGAGAAGCGGTCGATGCGGCCTTCGGCTGGAAACTCATCAAATTCGTGAAATCCAACGGGATCATCATCGTGAAGAACCGGATGCTCATCGGCGTCGGAGCCGGCCAGATGAGCCGGGTGGATTCAGTGGATATCGCGATCCGCAAAAGCGACTTCCCATTACAAGGAGCGGTACTGGTGAGCGACGCCTTCTTCCCCTTCACCGACTCCATTGAATTCGCCGCCCAGCACAACATCCCGGTCATCGTGGAACCCGGCGGATCGGTGCGCGACGAAGAGGTCATCGACGCCGCCAACACCCACAACCTCTCCCTCCTCTTCACCAACATGCGCCACTTCCGCCACTGACGACCGAATTGCATTAATATGAGATTGGGTTAAATCGCGATTGAAAAAAAAATCAATCACGCCCGTCTCAAAAATGCCGTCAAACGGTTTAACTCCAACCAACTATGTTAAAATCTCTCGACGGCTAAAATGACATACGTCATAATTTACGCAAATGGGAAAACATCGCTCTTACACCTGGTTATCGACCACTTCCAGGAGCAGGGACTCACATGTTTTTGTCTGGATATCGAAGACTCCCGCAATATCCCGATTTTTGAATCGATCGAAAATGTAGAGGCGTTCATCGTATCCCGGCAGGTGGACATCCACGAGGACGGCATCCTGCCGGCAATCGATGAATTTTTCGCGTCAAACACTGTGATCAAGATCTTCAAACTTCAGTATACGAAGTCGAAAAGAATAACTATCGTCTTTCGATTGTGGCGCCGCGTACTTCCCCTTTGACTTCGCATCCGTCTTCGAGATGAACCGTTGCGTCCAAATGTTTGTCTTTGATGATAACATCGCCTTCCACTACCGATTTTCCGGTTAACCGGATGGTCATCCTCCGCTTTCTCAAGGAGAAGCCGCCACTCTTGTCTACCACGATATCTCCAGACACGGTGCATCCATCCAGAAGGGAGATATCTCCGTTGTGAGTGCGAATGTCCCTTCCCACGGTGGTACCGGTCAGAACGATGGAACCGTTGACTGTCCTCACATGATCGCGAATCTCCGATCCTTTACCGGCGCTGATCTTGCCATTGACGTTTTTCATCGAGCCTTCCACCGAGACTTTTTCGCCGATCTCCACTCGACCGTTCACTGTGCCGAGATCCTTAACCTTGCTGCCATTGCCGACGTGCACTGAACCATTGACGGTTTTGGCGTTGCCCAGGACCTCGCAATCGGATCCGACATGGATACTGCCGTTGACGGAACTCACGTCGCGGCGCATCACCTCGCCGTTTCCCACATGGACACTTTTATTGACGCTGACGTCGCAACCGGCAAAAGCAAGCGATACGCCGGCTAATAATACAAACAATCCTTTTAATTTCATCACATTGTCTCCTTCGTGTGTATAATCTAAAAACGAAGGAGACAACGCGAAGGTTCGCGACAAATTATATTTTTTTGCGGGCCATCAAGAAATACAACGCCGGAATCACCAATAACGTGGTGAAAGTGGACACCGTAAGTCCGCCGACAACCGATCGCGCCAATGGAGCCAGGGATTCCGATCCCTCGCCCAATCCCAACGCCAACGGCAGCATTCCTGGAATCGTGGTGAGAGCCGTCATCAAGATGGGCCGCAAGCGCAAGGCAGAACCTTCGACCACCGCTTCGCGAAAGGCCATGCCGCCGGACTTGAATTTCTGGTTGATAAAATCCACCAACA
>JAHELQ010000404.1:0-950 GCA_024644125.1 Candidatus Aminicenantota bacterium
CCCTTGATCGGATCACAGCCGCCAACCGGTCCACCGCCTTCGCGTCGTTTTCAGCGATCGATACAAGCGCGGCCCCATTCAGCAACGCGCCATAAATATCGAATACAGATCCGTCGAACGCATAATTAGACAATTGCAGCAAGCGGTCCCGCGAATTGACATTCAAATAATTGGTGTTCCGCGCCACCCGTACGACATTGGCGTGCTGGGTCAGGTTCCCTTTGGGAATCCCGGTGGTGCCGGAGGTGAAAATAACATAGCAGAGATTGTCGGCTTCATGAATAGGCGCAGTTCCTGCGGATTGGCCGCCGGCAGAACAAAATTCCTCCAGTTCCCATGTGACCGCTCCAGGCGAAACCAGATGCGCGTATCGCCGCTGAGACAGTGCCAATCGGGCGGAACAATCCCGGATCATATATTGAATACGTTTTGGAGGAAAATGAATATCCAGCGGCAGATAGGCGCAGCCAGCCTTAAGGATTCCCAAAATTCCAACAATCATTTCAATACCCCGGTCCGCCAACAATCCGACGATAGAATCGGGATTCGCGCCGAATCTCTGGATCCTCAGGGCCAGATTATCCGAAAGATTGTCAAGATGGCTATAGGAGACATTTTCTCCGCCGTCGCAATTCACCACCGCCACCTGGTGGGGATTTTTTTCCACCGTCTCCCGGAACAATCGATCGATGGTACTATGCCGGGGAAAATCCGTGGCGGTTCCGTTAAAGCGATAGAGAATACAGAGTCGTTCCTCCTCGGGAATGAGCGAGACCGCCTCGATGTGAGCGTCGGGAATTGTAAGGAGGCTGTTGACGACGGATTTGTAATAATTTGCAAAACGGCAGACAGTCTCTCTCTTGAAGAGCGCCGAATCATACTCGATGGAAAAATTGAGTTGATTGTCGCTCTCTTCGGCGATCCAGGTCATATCGAAACGGGAAATCTTT
>JAHELQ010000404.1:960-5272 GCA_024644125.1 Candidatus Aminicenantota bacterium
TTTTCATAGCGGAATTTTGTCAACAGATCCCCGGCGACCGCGACCGAACCGGCTTCGACCTTTCGTCCAAAATTTTGAAGAGTCAACATCACGTCAAACAAAGGATTCCGCCCCGGATCCCGCCGGCTGGCCACGCGCTCTACCAGCTCTTCAAATTGGTAATCCTGATTCTCGAACGCGTCAACGATCTTTTTCTTCATCTTCCCGAGCACATTTCGCAAGGACGCGCAGGGGGCTATTTCCGCCCGAATCGCCAGCGTATTGACAAACATTCCCACCACACGTTGCAACTGATCCTGCCGCCTCCCTGCCACCGCGGTTCCCACGATGATATCCTGCTGCCCCGAAAGCCTCGCCAACAGTATATTGAAGCAGGCGAAAAGAACCATAAACAGAGTCGATCCTTCCTGCTTCGCCAATCGTTCCAAATCCGATGTCACAGCAGCCGGCAGTGAAAACTCCAGCGTGTCTCCCGCAAAACCCTGCACCGCCGGACGCTGAAAGTCCAACGGCAGCTCCAACGCCGGCAGCTCCCCCGCGAATTGTCGCAGCCAATAATTTTGCTGACGGCGTAGATCCTCCAGGTTTCGTCCGGACTGTTGCCAGATGGCGAAATCCTTATATTGAATATCCAACAGGGGCGGTAGTTGGTCCCCCGCTGACGCCGCATCGAACTCTTCCATCAAGATCATCATGGAGGCGCCGTCGCCGATGATATGATGCATATCCATCAGGAGCAAACACTCGCCCGCGTCCAGAGGAATCACTCCTATCCTGAATAGCGGCGGGACGGATAGATCAAAGGGAGAGACAAAAGTCTGGATGGCGGTTTGCACATTCAATTCAGGACTGACGTTGCCGTGTCTCCCGGGATCGATGGCTTCGATGCCGATGGGTACTTCGTCGCAGACTCGCTGAACAGGTTCGTCCCCGACCATTGTAAAATAAGTTCGCAAGCTCTCATGCCGGCGCGCCAGAACCTCGAATGCTCGTAGCAACCGCTCTTCCGACACACGGCCGTTTAACGAAAGAACCATCGGCATATTGTACACAATGTTCCCCTCGTCCATTTGTTGCAGCACGAACAACCGTTTCTGGGCGGACGACAGGGGATAATAGTCCCGCTTCTCCACCGGCTCGACGGCCCGGTACCGGCTGGGGGCGACGCCGGCGATATACAGGGCGAATTCCCGCAACGTGGGGTATTGGAACAATTCCACCAACGGAACGCAGACATTCATCAATCTACGAATCCTTCCGATCAGCACTGTGGCTTTGAGAGAATGCCCTCCCAATTGGAAGAAGTCGGAATAGCGACCGATAACATGAGAGGGGACTCCCAACACATCGCTCCAGATGACGGCCAATTGCCGCTCCAGAGCGCCCGACGGCGCCTCGAAGCGATCTTTTGAAACACGCAATTCCGGCGCCGGAAGCGCCCGTCGATCCACCTTGCCGTTGTTTGTGAGGGGGATGCGATCGAGCCTCGTAAAGAAGCCGGGAATCATGTAATCCGGCACATTGCCCGATAGATGTTGCCGCAACTCCGATTCGTCGAGCTCGCGATCCGAGACATAATAGGCGCACAATTGCCTGTCCGGCCCCTCGCCTAACGCGGATACAACCACATCCACCACTTCCCGGTGGGTCAGGAGGCATCTCTCGATCTCTCCCAACTCGATGCGGAAGCCTCGAATTTTCACCTGAAAATCGATCCTGCCGAGAAAATCGATGGATCCATCCTGGCGCCAACGGGCCATATCCCCGGTCCGGTAAAGTCGCTGTCCCGGCAATGATTCATCCGTCACAAACCGCTCGGCCGTCAATTCCGGATCGTTCAGATACCCGCGCGAGACACCATCGCCGCCGACATACAATTCACCCCGCACGCCGACCGGTTGCAATTGCCGAGCCGGCGAGAGGATATAGGCGGTGGAATTGGCGATGGGATATCCGATGGGGATACGTTCCTGAAAGTCGCGGGTTATCGGGAAAGTGGTAGAAAATGTCGTATTCTCCGTGGGGCCGTAGCCGTTGATCACCCGAAGCTCCGGATGCGCGTCCCGGAGCCGTTTGATATGGGAGGGCGACAGAGCGTCGCCTCCCACCAGGAATTGCCGCAGACCGGAGAAAACGCCGCAATCCTCCAGCACCATCCGGTTGAACAATGCCACAGTCATCCACATGGTGGTGACGCCGTAACGAAGGATCGCCTCCCGCAATTTATGGGGCGACAGGATGCTCTCCCGGTCGATCACATAGAGGGTCAGCCCGTTCAGCAACGATCCCCAAATCTCGAACGTGGAGGCGTCGAATTCCAATGCCCCGGTTTGTAATATCCGGCCACCGGGGGCGAACGACACATAATTCGTGTTCTGGACCAAACGCGTCACATTGTGATGTTCCACCATCACACCTTTGGGATCGCCGGTGGAACCGGACGTGTAGATAATATAGGCCAGCGTGCCGGGTGTTTTGGCGACGAATGGTTCTTCCACCGGCGGGAATAGGCCTGGCCGCCGGATATCGATCTCCGTGATTCCGGGGAACCGGTTCGAGGGTTCGTCGGTGAGCAGCAAGGCGGCCGAACTATCCTTCAACATATAGGATTGCCGTTTTAGAGGATAGTCCGTATTGAGCGGCAAGTAGGCCCCACCCGCTTCGAGGATGGCGAGCAACCCGATCACGGCTTCGACCGACCGTCGCGACGACACGGCTACCGCCTCTTCGGCCCGCAGGTCGAGGCGTGACAATTCAGCCGCCAAACGGCCGGAACAATCATCCAGATAACCATAGGACAATTGAACGGAGGAATCCGCCACAGCCACAGCTCCATTGGCGCGGTCTGCCTGTTTGTGAAACAGCTCGTGAATGAGGGAGTAGCGGGGGTAGTCGGAGGCGGCGGCGTTAAATTGGAATAAAATTTCGTCGCATTCCTTTTCCGGCAGCATAGCGATTTCAGCTAACGCCACTTCAGGATCTTGAAAAACTGCGCAAAGAATATTCTTGAAGTAAACTGAGAAGCGGGCGATTGTCTCCCGCTTGAAGAGTTTGGTATCGAATTCGATCGTGATTCTCACGCGCTCTTCGATTTCCCACGCCATCCAGGTCATATCGAAACGCGATACCCGGTTGACGAAGGTCGAATCGAATAGACCGTCCAGGAGAATAGTCTCTGATCGCCGTGATTTCTCAGTCATGTTTTGCAATGTGAAGAGAATGTCGAACAATGGATTGCGGCCGGAATCCCGGTTTTTGGCCGCCCGCTCCACCAATTCCTCAAAGGGATAATCCTGGTTTTCGAAGGCAGCGATTATTTTCGTCTTGACAGATTGAAGGAACTGCTCGAAGGATTGTGCTCCCGGGGCCCGCATTCTGAGGGCCAGAGTATTGACAAACATCCCGACGATCCGTTCCAGATCCGCGTGCCTGCGGCCGGCCACCACTGTGCCTGTCACCAGGTCTTCCTGACCGCTCAATCGCGCCAGCAATATATCAAGCGCCGCAGTCAATACCATGTAGAGGGTCGCTCCCCGAGACGACGCCATCGCGTTGACGGCCCGCGTCTCGTCCCCGCTGAGCCAGAAGTCATACATGCTTCCCTGGAGACTCTGAACCGCGGGTCGTGGAAAATCGGTGGGGATATCCAATGCCGGAGCTGGCTCTGAAAATTCTGAGAGCCAGAACCGCTCCTGCTTTTTGATGCTTTCCCGCGATAAATTCTCCTGTTGCCAAACGGCGTAGTCTTTATACTGTAGCTCTATCTCGGATAGTGGCTGCCTGGTCGCCAATGCCTGAAACTCGTCAATCAACACGTTCATCGAGGCGCCGTCGCTGATGATGTGGTGCATGTCCACCACCAGAATATGTTTTCGGGCATCCAGGGTAATCAATCCGCATCTGGCCAGAGGAGGCGCTTCAAAATCAAATGGCCGCACAAACGTTTCAAACCACTTCAGGGCCGATTGCCGCGCGTCATCCTCCCCCATTCCCCGAAGGTCGCGATAGACGATCGGCACTTCGGCGGACGCGGAGATTCGTTGGAGCGGTGACTCGTTCACCGTACAAAACGCGGTGCGAAAACTTTCATGCCGCTGAACCAGGATCTGGAAACACCGCTCCAATTCGCGAGGCTCCAGGCCAACATCCAGATAGACCGCCTGGGGAATATTATAAACCGTATTGGTGGGATCCATTTGTTGCAGCACGAACAACCGTTTCTGGGCGGACGACAGGGGATAATAGTCCCGCTTCTCCACCGGCTCGACGGCCCGGTACCGGCTGGGGGCGACGCCGGCGATATACAGGGCGA
>JAHELQ010000029.1 GCA_024644125.1 Candidatus Aminicenantota bacterium
ACCTATTGCACCAATTGCGGAACTACAATAGACAGCAAAGTATTCGAAGAAGCCTCGATCAACGAACTATCGGAATTTGTGGAAAGCGCCCTCGGTTTGCTGGGGATGAATCCCATTCTGGCCCGAAGCGGCCAGGAATTCTGGGAATTTCACCACGGTAGCTCCTTGATCAGGATTTTCTTCTTCAACCAGCAATACCTCTACGCCACATCCCCACTAAACGTCCTTCCCACTACAAATCTCGACAGCCTATTCAACTACTTGCTGTCCGATCCCCTCCATCCGTATCAATTGGGAGTGTTGGACAACACCATCTACATCTCCTACAGGGCGCACATATCGGATATTTTTTCCCCCAGGAGAGACATCATAAAAAAGAACCTGGCAATTCTTCCTTTACGGGCGGATGAAATGGACAACTTTTTTGTGGACAACTTCGGTTGTCAGATGACCCATTACTCCAAAGATGTATAAAAGGATAGAATGAGTTACCGGGAGATCGAGCTCCTACTCGAAAAACTGGCGAATCCGCAAAACGCGACCCATATGCAACGGTTCTTCAAAACCGGCCCCGGCCAATACGGCGAAGGCGACCGTTTCCTCGGCATAAAAATACCGGAACTCAGAAAACTGGCGGCGGAATTCAAATCGTTGCCTCTGGACGATTGCCGGTCGCTCTTGCAATCGGAATTCCACGAGGAACGGATGCTGGCGTTATTCTTACTGATTAGACATTACAAAAAAGGGAATCCGGACACAAAAACCACTATTTACAAGATGTACATGGACAACACCCGCTACATCGACAATTGGGATCTGGTGGACAGTTCGGCCATGCATATCGTCGGCCACTACCTGAAAGACAAAGATCACGAAATCCTGATTCAAATGGCCCGGGCCGGAGACCTCTGGCAACGGCGCATCGCGGTCATCGCCACCTTCACCTACATAAAAGCCTCGTCATACGACACCGCGCTAAAGATAATCGAAATTCTGGTCAACGATCCACACGACCTGATCCAAAAAGCAACAGGTTGGATGCTCCGGGAAATCGGGAAACGCGACCTTCAAACCGAAGAAGACTTCCTCGACGCCCACGCCGCAACCATGCCCCGCACCATGCTCCGCTACGCCATCGAAAAATTCCCCCCCGAAAAGAGAAAACACTACCTCTCCAAAAAAAAATAAAAATTCACTCCCAGAAGATCCCGATGTAAGAGATTACCCTTCGATCAGCGGCAGAAATTGAGAATGAAATCCAGGATGACCGCCGCGTTTTGTGTGACGCTTTCGATTTCCACATATTCGACGGCGCCATGCAAACCGCTTCCTTTTGGTCCAAAATTGACAGTGGGAATACCTTTGGCGGCGATGAGCGCGGCATCGGTCCAAAACGACGCGCCCCCCAGATTGGGTTCGGTTCCCGTCACACTCATGAAGGATTTCCGCAAGACCTGCACCAATGCTTCATCTCTCGAAGTCTCCATCGGAGGCCGGCTGAAAAGAACTCTGGTTTTGGCCTTGAACTGCGGATCGGCGGCCGATAATTTGTCGATAATCGCAGTCAATTCCGAGTGAAGAGCCAGCTCTTCCTCGCCGGGAATAGTGCGTCTCTCCAATTCTATTTTACAATATTCCGGGTAAGTACTGATCTCTCGGCCGCCATTGATTATGGAGGCGTGAACCGACGGGCGCCCTACCAATGGATGGCACATCGCCTTGAGAGTCTCCTCCTGGAATTTATCTAGCTCCGCCAGGATTTTTCCCCCTTTGATGATGGCATCGATCCCTTCTTCCGGCCGGCTTCCATGGGCGGCTTTGCCGAAGACCTCGATCTCGCTCCATACGAAACCTTTATGCGCCAGAGCGATAGTCAAGGCCGTTGGTTCCGTAACGATGGCCGCATCGGCGCTATATTTCTCCAACACCATTTCGGTGCCTTTGCTTTTATATTCTTCGTCCCCTACCAACGCCAGGATCACATCCCCTTTCAATTCTACGCCGGAAGCCAACAATCCGCGCGCAGCGGCGATTATAGCAGCGACTCCCCCTTTCATATCTTCGCTGCCGCGACCATAGAGTTTTCCTTCCTTGATCTCGGGCTTCAACGCTTCGATTTGCATATTGGCGGCGCTGACAGTATCGATATGACCATTCAACATCACTGTCCGCCCTCCGCCCGAGCCCTTAATCACTCCAACGACACTGCCTCGGTCCGGGCCGAACCGGAGAATGTCCGTTTCCACTCCCATTTCTTCCAGGGTATCAGCCAAATACCTGCAAATCGCCATTTCTCCACTCCCGCCTCCGCCTAAAGACGGGTTGACAGACTCGATACCGACCAATTGTCGCAACGTCTCAACTAGAGTTTTTTCATCAATCATCAGCCATACTCCTTTTTCACCAAACAATGCGCCGAACGCAAATTTTAACCAAGAATCAAAGGATACGCAAGAGAATCATTCGCCATTTTCATTATTTTCCCGCACAAAATCCAGATACTCCTCCGGGGGGTTGAGAATCAAGAGACCAATCTCTTTCATCTTGTCTCTGTACCTGCCGACATGTTCATTAATCCAGCGGACGCTTCCCTTCATCTCCAATTTGTGGTGATTGTAATTGAAGAAAATTCCGATCTCTTTGAACGTTGGAAATACATGTGTGCATTTTACAGACATTCCGGATTCGGAAACATCTACCAGAACCGCGGGGAAATGGGTATTGTCATCAATGAGAATAACCTCGATACCTTCCATTTTTAACCTAACAGCTTTCCTACTATCCATTTTACAGCCCTTACCAGGAATTCTTTTTCTAATTGCTATATACCACACGAAGAAATTATTAGCAACTACCTACCGCTCGCCGGCATTGATTTTCATGACTAAAAATGTTATAAAATACACCTTAAACCAAACCCAACAGGAAGTAGCAGGATGAAACATTCAAATCGGTTTTACAACTTTTTTAAAGGAATTGAAATCACAGCCGCCATACTGTTGATCATAGCATTCTTTTTACCATGGTTCTCAAATCCGGTCGTTACCGCCGGAGGATACAATATCATCCGCTTCCTGAAATTTATCGAAGCATTCAAACCGGTGGCAATGATCATCGCGGCCATCACAATCTTGATCCCAGTCGGCGCAGTCGCGCTCCTCATCATGAACGCATTGAAGAAATCCACAGGTTTTCTGGCGATGATTACAGGCATGATCCCGATGGTAATGATGATTGTATTGACCTTCAAATGCCGCTACATCATCCCCCAATGCAGGTTCGGCCTCTATATCACCCTTTTTGGAGCCGCAGCCCTCTTGCTCACTGGAGCGTGCAATGAATTATTGCTATCCTTTCAAAAAGAAAAAGACAATCGCGAACACAAGCGTAAGGAGTGACAATTGCAGATTCAGTTTAAAGGAATTCTCACGTTTTTGGTTTTTTTAGGTTTAATAGCCACAATTAGTTGCGGCCCTAAAACCCCGGTAACGGAACCGCCTCCGGCGGAACCCGGCCCCTCGCCCCTACAAGTCTGGCAGCAGGACATCCCGAAAGACGCCACAGTCTACCAGGCCCTCAAAGTTTTAGAGAGTTATGGACGTCAGTCAAAAAAGAGTATCTCTTATAATGAATATAAAAAAAACACCAGCGGCGGAACCCTCGCCTCCTGGAGCCCTGAATGGTTTTATGACGCATATACGCTGGATTTAAATGAAAAAGGCAACTGGGTCACCGTTACCTGGAGCACCGCCAAATTCGCCGGCAAGAACGACAACAGGATCGCCCAGCTAATGAAAGACGCCCCGTCGGATGTCATCGATTTGCAGGTAAAAGTCCCCTCCGGCGCCACCTACCTATTGGGCGACTCGGACGCCGACGGTATCCTGGATTTTGCCATGGATAAAAAAAATATGACGGAAGCAGCCGGAAAGCAAGCGAACATCCAGTTATTGGATCAAATGCAGAAAAAATACGCCTGGATACTCAGTATCATAAAACGTAATTATAAATATGTAAAAAAATCCAACAATAAATAAATTGAACTAACGGGAATTGGTATTGTCCCCAATTCCCGTATATTCATCCTATTGTTTCTTCTCCCGAATAATCAACAACCACCCTTTGCCCGGTTCCACAGGTATCTGTTCCCCGGGGGCGAAAGACCGTTCGGGCTGGAATCCTTCGCTTCCGGGCGCGAAAATCTCTGCCTTCCGCTTTTTGATTCCCAATCGTTTCCAGTCGATATCCAGAGTGACCGCCGCCGTCTCGCCGGCCCAACTGGCGATAGCGGCCAACGCTGCGCCCTCTTTTGTATATACGGAGGCAAGAACATTCTCATTACCGGTTTTGACAGGGTTATTCTTCACCCAATAGCCAATCATGCGGGTTCGGTCCATACCAAATTGATCCCGGATTTTCCATACAGGCCTGGGGTCGCCGGCCCATGGAAGCCGTGCCGTCATCCCGTAAACCATTCCTCGCCAGGGATTGCCGCCATCTTGCAACATCTCCCCCATCAAGCCGAAGGGGATTCCCGCCACCTCGGTCATCCAGAAATCCGGCTGCGAACCATAATCGAAATATTCTCCAAACCAGAGCCGGTTTATGAACGGAAAGTGCTCCATATATAAATTCGCGCTATTGGCAAAACCGTCTCGTTCATTAAATTGATTGGCGGAATGAAGATCGATTAGCGCTCCCGGCCCGCCGGAGTCGAGAATCGTTCGCACCCGTTTCATCACGGTGCGGTCGAATGCCACATCGTCGATATACAAACCGTCGATGCCCACATTCTTCACCAACCAGGCGAGCCCTTCCAGATAATAATTATGCCAACGGGACACACCGCTATTGATGAGAGCCGCATCCTTGAGATCTGGAACCAGCCAGCCGGCTATATAATCTTCTCCCACATGCTCCTGCAGCCAAGAAAAACCGCCGCCGGGGCCGCCCGACAGAATCTCGTCCCCAAGGCTCCGGAGCGCGAACAATTCCGGCGCCACATTGGAGAGCTCCCTCACGGTATAGTAAATCTTCACCTTCAAATTCCTATCATGGGCTTCGTCGATATATGCCTTCATCTCACCAGGCCGGATAAACGGATAATTGATGAAGGGATTGATATCCGTCGCATGATGGACATTCACCGTATTGGCGCCGGTTTCGACAATTTTGTCCAACGGCTCAAACCGGTGGAAATAGCGGGTATTCCATTGGGCGTCCGTATCGATCGTCTTGAAGGGGGTAATCATCAAACGGAAATCGAAATGTAAGGTCTCATCCGCGTCGATTGTCCGCGATCCGCTAAAAGCGGTCATCACGAATGTCCCGTCGCCAGCCCCGTCGAGGCGGATGCCTCCTTGCCCGTCGTTGTACCACGAGGGGGGCATCTTTAGAGGTTTGAGATGATAAAAATTGGTGTTCAACGGACGGGAATAATTCTCGTCCTTGAGGCTGCACTGGAGACCGGCGTTCACATCGCCGATCCAAACCGAATCATGATTTTTCTTCACATCCCATTTCCAATCAAACGTTTCAGGACAGAATCCTCCCTTGCGGCCAAGCCCTAACATATAACGGGCCACATTACCTTTCACCGGGATTTTCAGCCGGATATCCCCGACCTTCAGAGGCCGCGCCGCGGAAACATCGATGTGATACTCGATCGTTCCATCAAATTCCATTTCCCCGCGAATACGAAGCGACACTTCACCTACCGCGCCTACCGACTCCCAGGCCGCCAGACCGGAATCCTGTTTGACAAAACGGAACTGCGCGCCGCCACCAACCGCCAGGCGGCCATCGTTTCCTTCAATTTCAAATGTGATGGGAGTAGCCAGGACATCCCGCGCTTCTTTTGTCAAATGCGTCATCTCTTCGGCGAAAAACGACTGAATCTTCTGCGGAAGACCATTCTTCCCCAACATCACCTTCCGTCCCAAACACGAAATGGATCTGGCCCCAGCCTGCACCACCAACGGAGTGAACGGCGCCACGACACTGTTATCCAGAGCAATCTCCGAATCCAACCAGCGCAACCGAGAATGGCGCCAGGGCTCATTATCGCCTGCGGCCTCGATGATCTGCGGCTTCACGTCCAATTCAAGTGTGACGGCGCGAGCGGGCAATCCCTCGGGCGCAACATATATCCGTCCAGAATAGATCCCCGGTACCGCGTCCTCCGGCACCTGGACGCCGCACCATAAGGGCTGGATGTTTCCCTGCCCGACCCGTATCGTCTTCTTGAAGGATTTACCGGTCCAATCAACACCGCCGGTGTTAATACAACGAAGCTCAGAAGAAGGAATCGCCGCACCGTTTTCCATTTTTAGATCCTCGAATCTCACATCGAGATTGGACATCTCTCCGTCGCAGGCCCACAGCCCCAGTTGAAACGAATAAAACTCGCCTCGCAGGGCAACGCCCTTGAACCGGTCCGCCGCGCCATTCTCGATCCAACGGTACGGAAGATCGCGATTCATACGTATAGGATATCGCCGGTCCTCCGGGAACAGCAAATACCGTTCGCCGGCGTGCGAATCCTTCAATATCTTTGTCTCTTCGGCGGTGGCGATCACTTCCATCGGATAAAAGCTATTGAAGGAGTCGATGGACTGGATCTCCCGTACAGAAGCTCTGGTAAACCGGATCCAGCGTTTGTTGGCCGCGTCCGCCGAATCAAGCTTGTATTTTTTGATCCATTGTTTATCCGCCGTGAAATCGGGTCCCGGGTAATGAACCTTCGGATAATTTTTCGAACCTTCCGACACCCACTTCAAATAATACAAATAATATGCCCCGGGAGTTGTCACCGGCCGGAATATAAAACGCCCCCGCTCCCGGCTCAGCTCCACCGGGAAAATATCCTGGATACGCTCGCCGGTGGCGGCATCCACCAGAATAAGATTCTTTTTCTCCGGTTCTCGGTCCCGCCGCCGCCAGGGAATCTCGACCGCAACTACCTCCCCGGCCCCGGCAGTCACTTCGATTACCACCCGGTGATTACCGAAAGCCTCCGCGTCCCAATCCCCCACACCGTAGGGGACATCGTTCGCGGCATTTATCGAAACAGACATCACGATAAAAAACATCGCCAAAGACACGCTAACAATCCGTTGCATCATACTCGCTCCTCACAAAAAAATATACCGTCATTTTAAAAAAGCGCGATCTGTTTGTCAAATCTTTGCTCGTTTGTTAAAATCTACGTGGAATAAAAGAAATGGTAAAAGGAGTCGGTATGTTTCAAAAAATCAAACCAATCGTCGTCGCCTCACTATTATTTATATGTGCGTTTCTAATCGGTGAAGCCTTCCTGCGGGGACAGGCCGCCATCAAAGAAAAAAACGAAACCGTGAAAACCTACCCATACTTCGATCCGGACCCGGTAGCCAATCCCGGCCGCATCTATCCCTACTACCGCTTCGACGGTTACAGTCACAACGGAAACAACCAAAACTGGAAAATGATCACCATGGAAAATCCCTACATCTCCGTATCTGTTACCCCGGAAATCGGCGGCAAAGTCTGGGGCGCGCGGGAAAAATCCACAGGAATCTCCTTCATCTACGAAAATAAAGTGGTAAAATTCCGGGATATCGCCATGCGCGGACCCTGGACCTCCGGCGGCATCGAATTCAACTTCGGAGCCATCGGGCACGCCCCCTCATGCTCAACTCCGGTAGACTATATCACCCGCGCCAATGACGACGGAAGCGTTAGTTGCGTCATCGGCGCCATCGACCTCCCCTCCCGCACCCAATGGCGCGTCCATATCCGCCTCCCCCGCGACTCCGCCTCGTTCGAGACATCGTCGTGGTGGTACAATCCAACACCCATCAGGCAATCCTATTACCATTGGACCAATGCCGCGGCAGACACCGGCGACGGCCTGCGGTTTTATTACCCCGGCACCCACCATATCGACCACGGGGGCAACGCGTTTGTATGGCCGGTCGATAGCGAAGGCCGCGATATATCCATCTACGCCAACAACAATTTCGGAAGCCATAAATCCTACCATGTGCTGGGCCAATACACGGAATTCTTCGGCGGCTATTGGAACGACCGCGACGCCGGCTTCGGCCATTGGGCGCCTTACCATCAAAAACCCGGTAAAAAACTCTGGCTCTGGGCATTGTCGCGGCAAGGAGGCATCTGGCGGGATTTGTTGACCGACCGGGAAAACAATCAATACATGGAATTCCAGAGCGGCTCGCTCCTGAACCAGGCAGCGGCCGAAAGTACGCAAACACCATTCAAACATGCGTTTTTCCCTCCAATGTCCGCCAACCATTGGAGCGAACAATGGTTCCCTGTCAAAACCACCGGCGGAATTACCGATGCCTCACCACACGCGACCCTGCATGCGCAAACCGAAGGCTCGACTCTCCGCGTCCGCATTTGTCCGCTAAAACCGCTGGATGACCTATTGCAGATCACATCGAATGGGCAATCCCTGCTATCGCGAACCATTTCTGCGGCTCCAATGGAAATCGTCGAACTATCCATCCCGCTGCCGGAACCATCCAGTCCATATATCATCCGCATCGGGCAGGACAAGTTGCTCTACGGGAGCTTCGACTCCAAAGACAATACCCTCGACCGCCCCATCCAATCCCCCGCGGATTTCGATTGGAACTCGGCCGAAGGCATGTTCGCGGCAGCCGAGGAATTGTCGGCCCAGCGTCTCTACAATCAAGCGCTCCCCCGCTATCTCGATGTCCTGAAAAAAGAGCCCTATCACTCGCGGGCTCTGAACGCCGTCGCGGAATTACACTTCCGCCGGGGCGAGTACCACAAAGCCCTGGAATTCTGCCGCAAGGTATTGGCCGTCAATGCCTATGACAGCGACGCCAATTTTATCTACGGCATCGTAAACAAAGAGTTGCAACGGAATATGGACGCCAGGGACGGTTTTGGATGGGCCGCCCGTTCTCCGGCTTATAGAGCTCCGGCGTTGACACAATTGGGCATCCTGGAACTAAAAGCTGGACAACTCAAAAAAGCCGAAGCAATCATCGCACAGTGCATCCAGGACTTTCCAAATCACGCCGGCGCTCTCAGACTGGCGTCAGTCGTCTACCGCTTACAGGGGAAAAAACCGGAGGCTGAACTCATACTGAAGCGATTACTCGCCATTGATCCCCTTCATCACTTCGCCCATTTCGAAGTCTTCCTCCTGAATCCGAAGGAAGACTCGCTCCAATCCTTTCATTCGCTCATCCGCAATGAATTCCCCTACGAAACATTTATGGAGCTCGGCCTCTCCTACCTGGACATGGGACTCGAGAACGAAGCGATTCAAGTATTCAAGCAAGCACCGTCGCATCCTATCATCTCCTATTGGCTGGCATACCTCCATCGAGGAAGCGATGTTGCCGCCAGCCAACAATTCTTAGACCGGGCCGAGCACGCATCGCCGCATCTTATCTTTCCCTTCCGCCGCGAATCCATCCCGGTTCTTTCCTGGGCAGTGAAAAAAACATTTAACAATTGGAAAGCAAATTATTACCTGGCATTGATCCTCTGGAACAATGGGCGTCTTTCAGAAGCGGCGGAACTTTTCAAAAATTGCGGTAATTTCCCGGATTTCGCCCCGTTCTACCTGACCCGGGGGAAATTCCGCCACGAAGCGCAGGATTTCGCCAGAGCGATCGCCGACTATAAACAGGCCATATCCATGGTACCGCGGAATTGGCGCGGCCCGCATATGCTGTCCAATCTCTACCTGGAACAGAAACAATTCAAAGAGGCGCTTGCAACCACCCGTTCCATCTACAAAACAAATCCCCGCAACTATATCGTCGGGCTGGATCACGCGCGGAACCTCTTGCGCAATTCAATGGCGGATGAATGCCTCGCCGTGCTTGGAAAAATCTCTGTTTTGCCCTTCGAGGGAGCGAAGGAAGGTCATGATATCTACCGGGAGGCCCTGCTCGTGACGGCTATGGAACACATAAAAAAAGGGAATTATACACTCGCGCTCAAAGCGGTAAAAAAAGCCCGCCAGTGGCCTGAACACCTTGGGGCCGGAAAGCCCTTCGACCCGGATGAACGGCTCGAAGACGCCATCGCGGCCCATTGTTACCAAAAATTGAACCAACCGGAGAAGGCAAAAGATTACCTACTCCGGTCAAAAACACTGCAACAAGAACCGTCGGAACTGGTTCAAACGGTACTGCAACAATTAAAAAAGCTTAACGGCTGACCTCCTCTTCGCCGCCTATAGGTCCCTGCATCTGCTCGCCCACGGGGGGTGCCTGGGGCCGGCGAGCCGGAGGTTTCGCCTGGGTAAAGGCGAATGAAAGGGCGAACAGTATCAAACCGACGACAAAAACCGCTCCAGCCACAGTAACCACCGGGCCGAACAAATGTTCGCCGATAATCGATGTTAGGCCGCTCACTTTTTGCAATACCAACTCTTCCACCTGGTCCATCTTATGATGATAATGGAGAAATTCAGGCGTCAGCATAAGTCCCGAGAGTAAATTCTTCAACATAAAAGAGAGACCCAGCGCCGCTCCTCCTCCGATCATGGTGGAGACGCCGCTCCAGGTAAAGAAACTGGATTTTGACGTGGCTGCGATCAAAGACGCCAGGAAAATCACCAACGCCGGAAACACAAACATGAGAAGCGACAGCGAGACCGCTGTTCTGGCGATATCCACCCCGTAGGGAAGATGCTCCGAACCTTCGATCATATCCACTTCATCCGGCATATCCCGGACCATATCCTCTTTCACCAACTTTACCGCGGAATCGAGAACTTCCGTTTCAGCCGGTTTGCAAGCGGGTAATTCATCAAAACGGGAAGAACTCATCGCCGCCTGCTTCCACTCCTCCAACTGTTCAGGCGAACAAGGGGGCAACCGGTCCAGGACCTTGAGCATGTACCGGTCGATGGCCGGATGCTTGAGGGCTTCCTTCAACGGCCGCATATTCAGCTTGATGTCTTCCAGGGCCCTGCGTCCTTGCAAAATGGCTGCCACTGCGTCCAGCGATTCTCCCAATTGGTTTTCCAGCCAATCGTTTACGCCGGTCTCAGCCATCACGTCCCGGATCTTCACATCGACCTCTCCAAACGCCACCAACCAGGCCCTCGAGTTTTCGTCGATATTTACATCTTTGTCCCGGGCGGCCACAAATATCGCCTCCATAATATCCGGAACTTCGTTGATCACTTCCCTGGGCAAATCCGTAATCAATTCAGGCGACATAGCCGCCTGTGTCACTCCCACCGCCCAGATCACGGCAAACAACACGGGAATTCCTATAAGAATCAACAGCAACAGCGCGATAAATTTCCTAAAACCTGTCATATTCAATCTCCTGGGGAATATATAATGTTAGTTTTAAAAAACCGCTCCCCAGCCTATTTTAGTGAATTTCAATCCTTCGCGCAAGGGGTCAAACGCAATTTCTTCACGGTCCCCGGTTGCAATTCCCAGTAGGTTCGTTTAGAATTTGTTCTTTATAAAAACGATAACAATGAATAACGAACAAAACACACTATTGAACACCGCAGCCGGGTGGATCCGTTCAGCCGACGCGCTGATGATCACGACCGGCGCTGGAATGGGAGTGGATTCAGGGCTTCCGGATTTTAGAGGTAACCAGGGTTTCTGGAAAGCGTATCCCCCATTCGCCAAATTAGGATACAGCTTCATCGATATGGCAAATCCCGCCTGGTTCGCCCGCGATCCGGAGTTGGCCTGGGGATTCTACGGCCACCGCATGAATCTCTACCGCAAGACCATCCCTCACAGGGGTTTCCACATTCTCCTGGAATGGGGCAAACAAAAGCCCGGCGGCTACTTTGTCTTCACCTCCAACGTGGACGGACAATTCCAGAAAGCCGGTTTCCCCGCCGATAACATCAACGAATGCCACGGCTCCATCCACCACCTCCAATGCGCCCGGCCATGCCGCGACCTGATCTGGGACGGCGGCAAGACCTCCGTATCCATAAACGATGAAACCATGCGGGCGTCACAACCGCTTCCCTTATGCCCCAATTGCGGACATGTGGCCAGACCAAATATTCTGATGTTCGGCGATTGGAATTGGATCGGCGACCGTAGCGACCAACAACAACGAAACATGAATCAGTGGCTGCGCAGCCAAAAAGATTCATCCATCGTCATCATCGAATGCGGCGCGGGAACCGGGGTTCCCACCGTCCGGATGACCTCCGAACACATCGCCTCCCGCGCCGGAGCCAAACTGATCCGCATCAACATACGGGAACCGGAAGCGCCGGCCGGACACATCGGATTGGCAATGGGCGCTTTGGAAGCGCTGGAAGTGTTGAAGCGAATTTATGAAGCGAAAAATCCTTAACGCCGTCGCCCTGCTGAGCCTGGGCTTCTTCATCTATATCGTCTACAAGATGGATCCGGCCCAGATCTGGGAGATTCTGAAGAGAATGTCGTGGCAGCAATGTGCGGCCCTGTTTCTACTCCGCCTTCTCTTCTGGCTCATCCGGGCGGTGAATTGGCAGGTGGTGCTCCAACGTTACGATTCGCCTCACTCCCTCTGGCAATTGCTGCAAGCGCGGGTGGTGGGACACGCTGTGGGCTATCTCACCCCATCCGCCAAAATAGGCGGCGAAGCCGTCAGGGTGGTTTTCTTGAACACCGGCGACCGCAAAAAAGTCCTGGCCTCCATCATCGTGGACAAAACCATCGAGTGGTGCGCCACCATCATCCTCATCATCCTCGGAGTACTGCTGGCGATCAACCGCGCCCCCCTCTCCAGCAGACACCAATGGACTTTTATCTTACTCTCCGCAGGCGCGCTAGCCTTCATCCTGTTTTTCATCAAAAAACAGCGCAGTGGTTTTTTTATCTGGCTATTGAACGGATTGAAAAAAATGAAAATCTCCTTCGCGTTTCTGGAGAAAAAACGGGACACAATCGCTGAGACCGACCGCCATATCTCCGCCTTCTACCGAGACCACAAAAAGACCTTTATCGCCCTCTTCCTCTCGTACATCGCCATGATGTTCGTCTGGACGCTGGAAATATATTTCACCTTCCGTTTTATCGGCGCCGGCCAGGTAACGGTCATGGAAAGTTTCCTGGTGGTGGTGTTGGGATCGTTCGCTTTCGTATTGCCCGGCATTCCAGGTTCCATCGGAGTCTACGAAGTCACCTACCTATCGGTTTTCGCCATCCTGGGCATCCAGTTGGACCATGGCGTCGCGCAAGTTCTCGTTCGCCGGGTCATGGGGCTCTTATGGGCGTTCATCGGATTGGCGCCTTTGCTCAAACTACGAAAAGCCACCTCAGGCAAAACCCGTTCAACCGGCGGAACGCCCCAAACGCACTAAATTCACAACCTTGATCATGTTGTTGATCACTGTCGCAAAAAGAGTGATATACATCAATATATCCAACCGGTTGACCGCAGAGAACACAAAAATCAAAAATATCAACAAACCCCGCGGTTCCGCAGCTTCACCGGTTTTTTCGATATCAAGATAATTTCTCGTCAAATAATAGAGCGTCACCTGCAAAAAATAAAGGCCGATACCGAATAGACACGCGATAAAAAGCTTCAAATCACCGGAATACAAATAATGTCCCACAGCAATCCCGCTAAATAATAAAAAGTCTGTGACGCGGTCCAAAAAAAGATCGAGAAACGCCCCATACTTGCTGCACAAACCTTTGGACCGGGCAAGCATGCCGTCGGCGCAATCCACAATCGAAGCCAACTGCGCCAGAATCCCTCCCCAGAGGAAATAAACCGGTTCTCCATATGTATACAAATACGCGCTCCCCAAACCGATGAAAAACGCGATGACAGTCAACTGGTTGGGGGTAAGATTGGTACGGAACACCAATCTTACCAACAAAGAGGCCAACGGCCGGGTAAAATACCTCTCCACCCGCAAATAATTCAACACCGGATAGGCCGCGTCATCTTTCAACGATTTTTGAAAACTGAATTCAATTCCACGTTCCATTGAATCATTTTAGTAAACATCCAGGTTTTATTCAAGGGAAATTAAATTTTTAACCAAAACAATTTTTCCAGTTGACATGAGAGCTGAAGATGGTTTACTATTTAGAAACTGGTAATGTTCGTGAACCCCAGAAAACCTGGAAAGATAATTGAGAGGTAAAGCTTGAGCGAGACAATGCAACGTGCGCAACATACTATCGGCTATACAAGTGGTGTATTCGACTTGTTTCATGTCGGACACCTGAATATTTTAAAAAGGGCCAAAGCCTTATGCGACCGGTTGATCGTGGGAGTCACCATCGACGAATTGGTGAGTTACAAAGGAGCGAAAGCCGTGGTGCCTTTCGCGGAACGGCTGGAAATCGTCCAGAATATCAAATGTGTCGATCTGGCGGTTCCCCAGGATCATCTGGATAAAATCACCATGTGGGAAAAATTGAAATTCGACATCATGTTCATCGGCGACGATTGGTTCAATACCGACCGGTTCAAAAAATTTGAACAACAACTGGCCGCCGTGGGCGTCAAAATCATCTACCTTCCCTACACAGTCGAAGTCTCGACCAGCGAACGGAAAAAAACGCTCGGCGTGGAATCCCCTTCATCCAGAATCCCCCACTACCTCAAACGAATTGCGGGAGCCGGCGAATTATAACCGCCGCCAATCACACAATTGTAGTCAGAATCCAAAATTTATATTAAACTAATTAAGAAGGAACAATAGGAGAGATGAACGCGTGCATAACATAGACGATATCAAACAATCATTGCGGGAACTTTTATCGCGGCAATACTTCATGGCGCTGGCAACCCAGGCAAACGGGCAACCGCACGCGAGCCTGGTGGCGTTCGCCGCCACTGACGACCTGGAATACTTCTATTTCGCCACTCCCCGTTCCACCCGCAAGTACGCCAATATCACCCAGGAATGCCGCGTGTCCCTACTCATCGATAACCGCGGCAATGACATCAAAGACATCGCCACAGCCATGGGCGTCACAGTGGAGGGCCTCGCCCAGGAGGTGACAACCGGCGAACGGGACTCGACGCTCCCAATCTACCTGGAAAAGAATCCCGCCATGAAAGAATTCGTTCAATCCCCGCATACAGTATTTGTAAAAGTAAAAGTTCTCCGCTACCGGATCGTTACCCAATTCCAGAATGTCGTCACTCTGGAAATTGCCGGCTCCAAATAGGGAGAATCATCCGTGAACCTGACTCCAGATCTCCTTCAATTGCAGGAGATCAACGACTCGCATCACCGCATCGCCGGCGGCAAAGCCGTAAACCTAGCCCGGCTTCAGGCGCAGGGATTCGATGTATCGCCCGGCAGTTGCGTCACTACTCCGGTCTACATCCGCTACGTGAATGAAACTGGAATCGCCTCGCGTATCGCCATCGAACTCAACCGCAAATTCCAACAGGACATGCGCTGGGAAGAATTATGGGACGCGGCCCTGCGCATCCGCCATATGTTCATGACGACGCCATTCCCTCCGGACATGGAGGTAATGCTTCAAAACGCCCTGTCCCACTTCCAATCCATACCAGTGGTGATCCGCTCCTCGGCTGCCGAGGAAGATTCGGCTCGTCATTCATTCGCAGGCATGCACGAATCCTACGTCAATATCCTTGGGATGGAGGAGATCCTCGAACACATCCGCCTGGTTTGGGCCTCCCTCTGGTCGGACCGCGCCCTGCTCTACCGCCAGGAGCTGAACCTCACTCCCGACGAATCCGGCATCGCAGTCCTCGTTCAGCAATGGATCGATAGCCACATCTCCGGCGTCGCGTTCGAGCAAGATCCCACCTCCCCCGACCGGGCAATCATCGAAGCGGTTCCCGGCCAGAACCAGGCGTTGGTGGACGGCTCTATCGAACCGCACCGCTGGTTCCTGGATAACCGGGACGGCCGCATCCTCTCATCAGTCCCCGACGACAGCCGGCTCCTATCCCCCAATCAATTGAGCCGGATCTACGCAGTCACCCAACATTGCAGCCGCCTCTTCGGATCTCCCCAGGACGTCGAATGGACCTTCTTTCAAGACACTCTGTACATCCTCCAATCCCGTCCCATCACGACACTCGAAACGGAGCATCCAGGCGAAACGCCCTGGGAAGCCCCAGATAAACGCCCCTGGTATCTCAGTCTCACAAAAAGTTTTCATCACCTCAAAAAACTCAAAGTCCATATCGAAGAGCAGTTGCTTCCCCAAATGGATCGCCAGGCAGAAGAACTGGCGGCAGAAAATCTAGAAGCCCTCGATAACAATTCCCTGGCAAACGAGCTGCACCGCCGCCGGCAAATCTACGGCCAATGGGCCGAAACCTATCACAGCCAGTTGATCCCTTTCGCCCATGGCGCCCGACTCTTCGGCCAGGTGTACAACGACGCGATGAAACCCGAAGATCCGTTCGCTTTCACCCGCTTGCTTGTCGCCACCAATATGAAGAGCCTCGCCCGCAACCGCCGCCTTCAACAATTGGCCAAAGATTATCTAGCCGATCCCTCGCAGGGATTGTTGGACAAATTTCTCCAGGAGTTCGGCGACCTCACCTACGACAACGCCAGACTGGGAGATCAAACCGACAATTGGAAGCGATGGCTCAACCGCCTGGCTGTGTCACAGGCCCCAGAAGAGCAATTAGATATCTCCGCCATCAACCGGTTAACGCAGGACTTCATCGACCGCTTCCCCCCGGAAAAACGTTCTTTCGCCGAAGAACTCATCGACATCGCCCGCGCCAGCTACATGCTCAGGGACAACGACAACATCCACCTGGCAAAGATCGAGTCCCGCCTCATCGACGCCCAAAATCTAGCCCGCCGGCGCATCGCCAGTTATTTCGCCCATCAACTGGACACCGACCAACTCATCCAATGCCTCCGCGATCCCCATTACATCCCCACCATCACGACGCGGCGCCTCATCATCGACGAACCGCTGGACAAACACATGATCCCTAACCTGACGCATCCCCAATTCGAAACCCAAACCGATGAGTTTGTGCTCAACGCCCGCCAGATTCGCGGCCAACCGGCGGGAACAGGACTCGCCGAAGGCCCCGCCCGCATCGTTTCCGACACCGAGAGTTTATTCTCGTTTAAACAGGGAGAAATACTGGTTTGCGATGCCATCGATCCCAATATGACGTTCATCGTCCCGCTGGCAGCAGCCATAGTCGAGCGACGGGGCGGCATGTTGGTGCACGGCGCCATCATCGCCCGCGAGTACGGTCTTCCCTGTGTCACCGGCGTACCCAACGCTCTCGACTTCATCCAGACCGGAGCCCGCCTCACAGTTGACGGCTACCTGGGCATCGTCACCATCCACGACAAAGACTCGTAGCCCCAATAGAGCGCCGATCACCCCCCCAGGTACCGGTTGATCACCTCGCCCACGCCGCCGATATTTTCTTCGTCAAACAAATAAAAATGATTCCCCTTGAAACCCAGAATCTCGATACAATCCATAAAGAGATTCCACTCCTCGATCTTTTCCCGGCGCAGCGTGTAATCATCCTGCCCATACAGAACCACTCCCGCCGTCGCGATCCTCTCCCCGTCCGGCCGCTTGCTCCGGCTATACCGCTCCAACGCCAGCAAATCCGCCCGTAAATTCTTGACAAACATATCCAGCAGATCGGCATCCTCCATAAAAATCTCCGGCATCCCCCCGACGCTGGCCGACTTCTCGATAATCTGGCTATCAGCCATACCCGAGTCCATGTTCAGATCCTCCAGAACCCGGTGCGGAGCGTTCACACACGATACAATGAGCTTGCGAATCCCAACCTCTTTCTCCAGTCGCTTGCAAAACTCATACCCCACGAAGCTGCCGATACTATGCCCAAACAGCACACAGCCATCCCTGAGCAGCGGCCGTAGCTCCCGCACATACACATCCACCATCTCGTAAATACTCTCCAGAGGAGCCGCCCCATCAAACAAATGTCCCGGCGGATGAACGCTCACCACCTCGGCCCCAGCCTCGATTTGCCGTACCAATCCCATATACGAAAAACCATTCCCCCCGCCAAACGGAAACATCACCACCTGCCGGCACCCGGCCCCGCTCCCCTTTCGCAAGACATGTACAACACCGCTCATCGTCATCATCCTCTTCTCGACAAATTTCCTCAACCGGATCCAGTCCCAAACAAACCGCCGGACCACCCCCCCATTCTAAAAAAATCCGTCCGCTGTGTCAATATGGAATGAGCCCGTCGGACATACCAACAAACATGTCTACGATATGACGTGCAATTATTACAGTTCACCACCGATTAAATATTTTACCGCGTTGAGGCGGATGGCGAGCTCCTCGGTCGTGAGATGGGATGTTTTTTGAATCAAGGTGTTCAGTCTCAGAAGACTTCCTCCATAATCAAAAAATTCACTCCAATCCGTGTGCGCGGGCATGTTGGTCTCTGCGGCTCTACAGCCGAAACGGTGCATGAATTCAGCCTTTGCCTGGTCTAAAGTATTACACGTATGGCTATACAATATAACGTCAAAGTGCTTGACCAAAAGATGAAAACCGGTTTTTAGCTCAACGATATAGGCGCTTTGGATCTTGAACATGGCTGAATTGGTAAGGCACGAGGTTCCGGGGTACTGGATCTCGCCATTGTCGATTATAGCGTTTGAATTCAAGATATCTAATAGATTTTGCGAATAGAAAATTTCATCGAACGAAAAATCAACCAATTGAAATCCACCGACCTGCTCGTAAATGCACTCCAGATCCTCCTGAATCACCTGTCGATATTGATTCTCGAATGCAGGCTCGCAGTCATTGATCAAATTATTCCAGAATTCCATCTCTGGATTCCCGGCCAACGGAACCAGCACTTCGCTTACAAGGTCACCGTCATGCAATTCCTCCACCAATCGCATCCTGCAAAATTCCCGTACCGCGTCTCCATTTTCCAGGAAGCGCTTCAACAATCCCCGCACCGCCTCAAAATGAATCGTCCTGGATCTTGCGATGCACTCCCCGATCTCCACCTTCAAGTCCATTGTCAATCGAAAATGCCTGATCATACCGGTTTCCTCCTTATCTCTTGCATTTCCTGAATTAATCATGTATCATACCATGGTACAGCATGATATATTAGTTTATAATACCATACTGTATGATATTTAAACATTTTTGTCAACACCTTGAGGCATATTTAATGATTCACAGTGATATTTTATTAAAAACATCTTTGGGTGACCGTTTCAAGACGTTCCGATCATTGTTGGGCATGACGCAAAAGGAATTGGCTCGCCATCTAGGCCTGACGCAAACCGCCATTACAGGGATAGAGAAAGGTAAGTCGTTTCCGTCCCTACCCACCATTCACTATTTAATGAAACATTTCTCGCTATCGCCCGGATGGTTGTTGACAGGAGAAGGAAATCCGTTGGACAAGAAAAATCAGAAGGGCGAACGCTATATAAAAATCTCCGGAGAATTTCGAGACGAGATCGCGGACCTGTGCAACTACCTTATGGAGATCCCGCCTGTCAGGGATTTTATACTGGAGCAGTTTGTGGTATATAAGCTCCGCAAAAAGTCTGAAATCATTCGATATTTAAAAAATCGCAAAATTGAGTTATAATATCCAATTGTTATGGAAGAAAAGAATTAGGTGGATTAGAATTATGGGAAATGATGAAAAAGTCGCAAAAAAACAAGTAGGGCAACGGTTTCGCCAATTCAGGTTGGCGATAGGATTTACGCAATCCGAAATGGCCAAACTACTGGGATTGACCCAAACCACGATCACCGGCATTGAAACAGGAAAGTCATACCCGTCGTTTCCTTCATTGATTTATCTGGCCCGGCATCAATCCCTTTCTCTATCCTGGCTGGCCACCGGAAAAGGCGCAATGTCGGAAAAAATTCTCGACCCGATCGGGCAACTGATCGACCGGACAGGTTACAAAGAAGAAATCGAGGATCTATTGCGCTACATGGCGGAGATTCCTTTTGTACGGGAATATATTCTTGAAGATTTTGCACTGTTCAAACTTCGCAAAAAACCTGAGATACAAAATTATCTGAACGATCGTTCGGAATTGACAGAGGATGTGCCAAATGGTAGTGGATCCACCAAAGGAAGGAATAAAAACCGATGAATTGCGCGAATTGATGAATATCCCCGAATTCGAGCGATTATTGTACCATCACCTGCTTCGCTTGAAAAACGAGTTCCCCCATATCGTCGCCCAATACAATAGTTTGAAATCCGAGTTCAAAAAGACGGCCTATGGTCATATGTTACTATGCACCGCCAACATGGAAAAGGTTCTCCCCGCCTATCATTTCCAGTTGAAACGGGTGGGATCCAAACATTGGCGTGTTAGTGTCCTGGAACCGGATCCGCCTCCCCAAATCGATATCAAGGA
>JAHELQ010000030.1 GCA_024644125.1 Candidatus Aminicenantota bacterium
GCTCTTTCGCCGCAGCCGCTCCCAGAGGGAGAACTCCGAGAGATCGAGACGCTCGGTGACGGAATTGCTCACGATTCCCTCACGATGAGGCGTTTGGCAAGCCGGCGAACGCGTTTGGCATGCAGATCCAGCAAACAATACCAACGGGACAGGCGCGGCCGGGCGAAGCGGTCCGGCAGCATTCGTCTCTTCCCTCCCCTCTCGATTGTTGTCACCACTCCGGCGAGAAGATCTTCCGGTACCGGGTCGTCGAACCGGTCACGGTTGTCGCCCCTGCAGAGGGCCAGCGAATGGTCCATGCCGAGGAAACGGTGAATCACCAACCTGCGGTTGTGGGGATGGCGGAAGGCCACGATCTCCCCTACGCGGGGCGGGAGGTGTTTGAAGGGGGAGATGACGACGATGTCTCCGTCGCGAATGGTGGGAGTCATGCTGTAGCCGGCGACACGGAAACGGAACGCCGCGCCTGTGACCAGGACCGCGTCCAGCACGTCCGCCAGCGATTCGCCGGATAGGAGCTTCATTCTTATACCTTCAGGATCATGCGGCGGGCCAGCAGTTCTTCTAGTAATCCGGCGGTTTCGGCGAGGATCGTCTCCTTCGCCGCGTCGTATTCGTCAACCAGGTCTGCGACAATTTCTTCGACAGTGGCTTTACCGTCCAATTTTTGCCAGATGACACAGCCGGTTTCGTTCAGCGAGAAGAGATCGTCGTCGGCGTCGCCGATACCCGCCGCCAACGGCACGATGATCACTTCGCCTTCGATGACGCGGGATACCACGTCTTCGGAATGGGCGTAGATTCCGTCAGGTTTGATCGTACTCATCATTAGTCCTTATTTACGAGCCAGGCTCGCTCTCCTTCGGTAAGGAGTCCTGCCTTCACCGCCTGGACATGAGTCAGACGGCAGAGGTACTCCACCGGCGTATCCAGATCTCCGTGCTCAGCCCAGGAGCGGGCCGGGCATTGTTGGCAGAGGGATTTCAAAAAACAGCGGGCGCACCGTTCGATATATAACGGATTTGTCGCTTCCAGCGTTTTGAGCTTACTGAAAAATTGAAGGGCGTCCTCGAGGGAACCATCGGAGAGATCGAAGCAGAGTTCGGGCTTCCGCAGTGACAGGCACGGTTGCGCGACGCCATATGCGTCCACAGCCAACGTCGTGCCGGCACCGCATTGAAACAACCGGGGGCCGGGGAGCGAGGAGTTCTTCCTCACAAAATCCAGCCATTCGTCCGCGGCCGCGGGCGACCGTCGAAGCACAAGATCTACTACATGCTCCGGTAGCGGCCGCGAACTTTCGATCGTCATATCGCAGGCTTCACAATCGCGGCGGGCCCGTTTTTCCAGAAACATGGGAAAGGAGGATAATTGGTCCCACCGGGCCATATCTTCGTTGTTTTGAGGCAATATCGCCCCCTTCACCACAAACGGCACCAGCTCCTGTCTCAATAATTCAACGCCACGCAGCGCTTGCTCATACGAACCTTTCATCCTCGACACCGCTTCGTAGGTCTCGGGACTCATGCCGTAGAGGGTGACCTCCACTTTCTCCAGCGGCGGCATATTGCCCAGTAGCGACGCCAGTTGCGGCGTGATCAGGCGGCCGTTGGTGAAGAGCTGGACCTTCATGCCCAAACGACGGGCGAATATATACAATTCTTTAAAATCGTCCCGCAGCAGCGGTTCGCCACCGGTAAAGCGCACTGTCAGCGCGCCCAGATCGGCGGCTTGTTGTAGGATCTCTTTCCAGGCGGCGGCGTCCAGTTCCCGCGCCCGGGCGTCCCGGTCAGAAGCCGGACGGTTGATGTAGCAATGCAGGCAATTGTTGTCGCAGCGTTCGGTCAGTTCCACATCCAGGCGCATGGTCATTGGGCGGCCTCCTGGAGGAATGTCTCCAGCAACGGCTTCACGCCGCCGGAAAGATCGAAGCGCAACCGGAAGAGGGGCGTCTCCCCCACCGCACGCGAGATGAGATCGAGCACCGATTCCCACCATTGGCGGGTCAAAAGCGGCCTGACTACGACGGCTGCGAGAATACCCATTTTTTCCGCCGGTTTTGTGACCGGAACGAGAGCGTTCTTTTTTGCTTGCTCCAATAAAAAGATCCCTTTGAGGGGCGCTCCCAATGGCGAAACAAGGGGAATTTCCCCATGACTCCAGGTGCCGTGGATCTTGAAACCCTCGGGCCAACGGCGCATGATTACGCGGTCGTCGCACAGCACGGTCCCATCGTTCATCAACATTTTGGTGATGGTGGATTTGCCGGCTCCAGAATGGCCCAAAAACAGAAGGCCACAATCATCCAGCACGATCCCGCTACCGTGGAGGTAACAGGCGTCGCGGTGGGCCAACAGGCGGGCCAACCAGACCTGGTCCGACGGGAACATGGCCAGCGAGTGAAGATCGCCCTCCCGAAACATGGCGCGGTTGGAGTTGAAGATATCGGCGCTGGAGTGGTGACGGTCAAACACCGTCATTTGATAGGGATTGCGGTTGTCTCCGTCCGGCGGAAGCCCCAGATAATGCCAGAAGGATTCGCTCTCGTAGATTTCCCAGGGAATGTTCCGATACACCCGCTCGCCCAGCGAGTCCGGGTCGAAGGGTGGGATCTGGAAATGATGACGCAGATGCACGATATCATCGCCCGGCTCCTTCGTCATAAAAGGACGCAAGGCCCTGGAGAAGGTCTCGTCCCCCATCGGTTCCTCAGACTCGACCTTGACTGTGATGCCGGCGATCTGGAAGTGACGGATGTGGTTGTCGGCGTAATAGTTGCCATAGATGGCGTTCTGCTCCGCCACACGGCAGAGGTAGTCGATTTTGGCGGTGTGGCGGCCGTGCTCCAGCCGGGCGTAGACCGGGCACCAGCGGCAGTTATTGCGGACTTCGCACGCTCCGCAGCCGTTATCGAATTCTTCGTCGCCGATGACCGCTTGTTTGAGGGAGGGGATGAATTCCTCCCAGGCTTGCCGCACCGTACCGGACCGCAGCGAATAACGGAGCGCCGGATCGGTGGCGAAGGAGCAGAAGGAGGCGTCGCCGTAGGGATCGATATGGATATTGCGCCGCCGGTCGATGCACGCTTCGAATAGATTGCGGGAGCACGGAGACATCGCTTCGACGGCGGGATGAATGGGATCCAATTGCACCACCGAGGCGGGGTCGAGGCGTTGTCGCATTATCTCGAGGTTACGGGCCGGATCGCCGTCCGCTCCCAGGTACAACCAGGATGCGCCGATGCGCCAGCGGGAGCTCAGGCTCTCCGCTAACTCCGTCATCGCCTGGAATTGATGGAAATTGTCTTTCAACGGCACCACCTGAACGGTGAAGCCTGCGCCGGCCTCGTCGAGGTAACGCATGCCACGGATTGCCGCCTCGAATGAACCGGGATTGCGGGTGATATGGTCGTGAACAGCCGCTGTGGCTCCATAGAGGGCCACCATTTTATACCCCTTCCGCTTCAAGAGACGCGCTATCGCGGGGGTGACGAGGGTGCCGTTGGTGTTGAGGGAGTAGGAGATCGCCTTGCCGGTGACGATATCGAATATCTCTTCGAAATCCGGCCGCACCATCGGTTCCCCGCCGGAGAGCGCCCATGACCGCGCGCCCAACGAGCGGGCTTCGGCGACGATCCGTACGATTTCTTCGAGGGAGAGTTCTTCGTGTTTTTTTTCATGCCCGGCGGGCAGCGATATCCAGCAATGGCGGCATTGGTTGTTGCACCGGTAAGTGATGTCCAATTGCACTTCCAACGGCAAACGGGGAATAGTTATATCATTTTTTTTTGTATAATCCAGATTCATGTTTTTCCTATGCGGCATCATCCCCTGCTCCCACTCTTCAGGCGGAATTCCGCGCCATCCGATAAACAGTTGTTAACTCTCTATTATAAAAAGAGACGGCCTAAAAGTCAAATTGTTTGCAAATGCCGTCAATGATGATCATCGTTTAACATGCGAAAAAAGATTCCGAAGCGGTAAATCCTGGGTTTGTTATTTTGACAATTTTTTTTATTATTGGTATGATTCCAGTGACCATGTGATTCGTATGGCAATACTTAATATGAGGTGATTATGAATAATAAAACCGACAACGTGACTCATAGCGAAAAAAAAGGGATTTTCAGGAAATTTTCATTCCAGTTCTGGCTGGTGGTGATTTTCGAATTCTTTGAGCGTGGTTCGTATTACGGGATGATGAGCTTCATCTCCGTGTACTTCACCGACGTTCTGAACATCCCCAAAGAAAATGTGGGAGTGATCAAAGGGGTCATTCAGCCACTGTTGTATTTTTTGCCGATTATTTCCGGCGCCATCGCCGACCGGTTCGGGTACCGGCGGGTGTTGATGGTGGCGTTTGCCCTATTGGGCGGCGGTTATTTTCTGACCAGCCAGATGACCACGTACACTGCGGTATTTGTGGCGTTGGTGGTAATGGGATTCGGCGCCGGTTTGTTCAAGCCGATGATTTCCGGCGTGATCGCCCGGTTGACGGACGAATCCAACAGTTCCCAGGCCTTTGGCATCTACTATTGGTCTATCAACCTCGGAGCGTTCCTGTTCCCGTTGTTTCTGGTGCCGGCGCTGAAAGCACTCGATCCGACCTACGTCATCATCGCGGCAGCCATTTGTACCGCCGCCATGCTGATCCCCACGGCGTTTTTGTTCAAGGAACCGACCAAACAGGAAAAGGCCGAAGATCGGGCGAAAAAGACAATGGGCCAGACATTGAAGGATATGGTGCAGACGCTGGCAAACGCATTCGCGATCATCTACTCGCCGGTGGTCTTGTTGTTCCGGCAGATGAAAAAGTCGCAAGGGACGAAGATTGTCATCTCCATCATCCTGGTGGCCCTATTGGGGTATTCGGTCTACAACTACCTCGGCCAGCCGCCGGTGAGCGAGAAGCTTTCGGCCATCGGCATCGACCTGGGCGAGACCACGTTGATTTTCGACGTAAACCGCAATATGTCCAAAAAGGAAAACTTCGCCATCACCGCGGATGCGGAAGATAATGCCAATAATATCCACCTAATTGTATACAAACCTGAATACCTTGACCGTTACGCCAACCAATTGCTGGAAGAGTTGTCAAAATTACCGGCGATGCCGGCATTGACGATCGACGATATAAAAAATTACATCAACACCTCCGATAAAAAGCTGGAGGTGGTTTTGGTCAACGGTAGCGGGCTCGCGGATAAACCGGACAAAGGTTACACGGTCGTACAGTCGCAAGAAAACAAATTCAGCTTCCGGATCATACTATACGATCTGGGCCGCTACGACGAGATCAAAAGCGACGTTTTGGCAGAGATGCATCTCCAGCCCGAGGCCCGAGGCTTCGCGATAAAGTCACTGGACAAAATGCGAGCCGGCCTCGATAGCCGCTCGTTTTTCCCTCTATTCGTGATATCGTTGATCATCATCGCCCTCATCATCATCGCGGTCTCCTGGGGCCTGGAAGGTCAAAAGAAGCAGGAGGGCTTCCGCTTGCCGCTTTTGTTGGCGCCGGCAGCGATTATCGCTATCTGGCTCATCCCCGGTTTGGACACGCTGGGACGAATTATCGCCTCGGTGATCTACCTCTCCGCAACATCATTGTTCATCATCGACAAAAGCAACGAGTTGAAATTCGTGGACCATACGAAGTTCTTGCTGATGATTTTTCTCTATTCGGGCTTCTGGGTATTGTATTTCCAGATGTTCGACTCGGTGTTGTGGTATGTGCAGGCCTATGTGGACGCCGCGTCGCTCAATACCGCGGTGAACGGCTTCCTGGGGATTTTTGGCATCAATATCGATTGGTTCTTCGATGTGGAACATGTGACGGTAATCAACGCCGGCACCATTATTTTATTGCAATTGGTGATCTCCAACATCGTGAAGAATCTCAAGGCCCTACCCACCATGATCACCGGCATCACCATCGCTACCATCGGCATGGGGATTCTGGCGGTGTCCACCCATATCTGGGTCTTCATGACCGGTATCATCCTCTTCTCCATCGGTGAAATGACGGCTCACCCTAAATTCATCAGTTACGTAGGACTCATCGCCCCGGTGGACAACAAGGGTATGTATATGGGTTACCTGTTCCTCTACGGAGTGTTCGGCAGCTCAATCGGCGGCGTGATGGGCGCCAAATTGTATGTCCATTTCGTGGATAACCTGAACCAACCCACCACTCTCTGGTTGGTGTTCAGCGGCATCGGCGTCGCCACCGTCATCAGTTTATTGCTCTACAACAAATTTCTGGCGCCTAAAAAGTGAAGATATCATAGAAGATATACGTGAAGGCATAATAAAAAAGCGGCCGGCTTGACCCGGCCGCTTTTTTTATCGATTGATAGATAATCAGTTCAATTTTTCAAGAAATTTCAGGAAATCTTTCTTGTTTTTAAATCCGGAAAAACGGTCTATTTCCCGACCGTCAGAATCGAGGAAAATAATCGTGGGCATCCCGATCACATTCAGGGATTTGCGCAGCTCTTCATTGGCTTCGTTTTTGGCAGTGAAATCCAATTTCACCGGAACATAGGCCTTTAACGCGTCAGCCACATTCTGTTCCGAGAAGGTGAGCTTGTCCAATTCCTTGCAGGCGGCGCACCAATCGGCGTAGGTATCGATCATGACTCGCTTGTTCTCCAGTTTGGCAAGGGTTTTGCCCTCTTCCAGATCATGCGACCAGGGGAGCAGGGATTTTTGCGTCGAATTTTCTTCGACAACAGCCGACGACGCCGGTTGCAACGATTTTTCCACCGGGAAGTATTTTAGTTCGAGACCTTTGATGAAAACGAAGGCTCCACCCAATAGAAGCAGGATCACCACCACTTTGCCCAATTTTTCTTTGGCAGAGGCGTCTTTGTCCAGTCCCTTGAATAGGCCGGCGAACACGCTGACCGCGATCAGGAACACTCCGCCGAGGATCAGATCCAACCATTGAGGAGTGACGGTGAAGACAAAATAGAGACCCGCGGCCAACAGCACAACCGCGAAGAAGTGCTTGATGCCCGACATCCACTGGCCGGCTTTCGGCATGGAGGAGAGAATCCCGGTAAAAGTGCCCACCAGGGCGAAAATCACGCCCATTCCCAGCGAGAAGGTAAAGGTCAACCAGAATCCCAGAAACACGTTGCCGGTCTGGCTTATCCAGGATAGCAGCGCGATCAGGACCGGACCGACGCAGGGCGCCGCGATAATGGCGGACACGCCGCCGATGACAATGGCTCCCAGTACTTCGCTTTTATAGTTGCCCTGAACTCTGGATGAGATGGATGTGGGGACCGGAATATCGAACAAGCCTGCCAGACTCAAGCCCATGGCGATGAAGATGGCGGCGATCACGACGACGACGATGGGATTCTGGAACGAGACGCCGATCATGGAACCGGTGGTGGCGGCGATCACGCCGAGAATGGTGTAGACAATGGCCAGACCAAGGACAAAAAACAACGAGAGGTAGAATCCCTTGAGTTTGCTCTTCCCGCTGCGGGTGCCGATGAATCCCATGATAATGGGGATCACCGGGTAGACGCAGGGCGTGAGACTGGTGAGAAAGCCCGCCAGAAACACCAACACGAACAGCAGCACAGATCCTTTCTCCAATTCACGGGTGACGATCCGCTCAACCCATTGAGAGAAGCTCTCATCCACAGCTTCGCCGGCGGCGGTTTCCCCAGAGCCGAAGCTCCGTTCGACAGTGACCGCGACATCTTTGGATTCCGGCGGATAACACATTTCCTGGGGTTTTTCCTGGCAGATCTGGTAGGAAACCTTGAATTGCAGCTTGACCGGTTCGTTTATCTCTTTTAAAACCTTGATCTTGACCGGGACATCAAATATCCCTTTAAACACCATTTCCTCATCATACGGCACGCCTTTGGGGAACCCAACCTCTTCGATCCCGATGAATTCGTTCTGGGGCAGTTCGATTTTGAAGAAATTATTTTTGACATCCGTGATATGGTAATCATCATCCACTGAAAAGGTGAAAACGATGACCCCTTCGTCGTACTTCACTTTGGTCGCAACTTCCGGCTCCGCGCCGAACGAACTTTCCATGAATTGACCCTGAAGGAACATCACGCTGAACAACAATACGGTTACGGCAATTATCAACAATTTTATTATACGCATGGCGGTTTTATTTTAACAACATTTCCCCTTACAAGCAAGAGCAAGAATCAAGGAAATGGGAATTCGTAGGGTAATTAGCGCGAACGCCCGGCGATTTCGACATCGATAGATAGTACGCCCCGATCGGCGCGTTTGAGACCTTTGTAAGCGCGGTAGTGGAAATAGAGGAGCAGGGCTGGTACGTAAAAAAAGACATTGGGGCCAGGGAGCAATGCGAGAACCGGAGTTAGGGGAATTACCATTGCCTCCAACAGGGATAGCACCAGACATTTCACCTTCTCTTTTTTGATCCAGAGATTGAAGGCCCGGATAACGCGTTTGCGTTTGTACTTGCGCTGGGTGCGCAACACTACCCGGAATTCCAGCAACCGGGCCAGAACCGTTTGTTTGCCGAGATAGGCCGCAACGCGCGGAGTTTTTTGCTTGAGGATATCGATCCCCTTTTGCACCCAACGGACATTGGAAGACAACTCCGGGTACTCCACCAGATCCATTTTCATACGGATGAGGGAGGCGACTTCGATGATGATGGTTTCTTGCGCCACGGAGAATCAGGCCTCGTTGCCGACCAAAAACAATTTCCCGCCGCCCTGGGCGACGATTGCGCCGTCGCCGGCAACCACCGAACCTTCGGCTTCGATGATTTTGCGGTTCACCGCCAGGATTCTACCCTTCAATGTGTATGTCTGATCGATGAGGGCGGGTTTTTTGAATTTGACGCTCAATTGGGCGGTGACACACCGGTAGCCTTCGTAGCCCGCGGCTTTGACCATCGCTTCGTCGAGTACCGTCGAGATCAAACCGCCGTGAACCACGCCGTTCCACCCCTGGAGATACTTGCCGAACACGACGGAGGCTTCCGCTACCCGGGCTTCTTCGTCCCAGGTGAACTGCAGGTGCATACCCCGCTCGTTTTTTTCTCCACAAACAAAACAGTTTCCATCGTCTGTATAATTATCGCGCATGCGATAATATAAACGATCTTGAAGAAAAAGTAAACAAGAGGAGAGACGAAGGGCATTCGGTGTAATCACAATGACTGGAGAATTGAATAGAGCTTCCGCTCATAAGGATGCGCGACTGGGATTACAGGAAACTGGAAACCTGGTTACGGAAGACGGGGCGTTAATTCAATTTATAGTAGTAATCCAGGATGCGATCCAGGCTTCGACGCGGTTTGACATAATGGTAGGTGGAATCAAAAATCGAAAACAGAATAAAAAACGCGATCATGATATCCCCGAGAGAATCCTGTTCGCGGCATTGATAGCTCAATGTGAACGAGCCATCCTCGTCTTCCCTGTCGAAATAGATATCGAGAATTTTGCAAATGTCACCGCCCCGGTAATCCTCGAGTTTTTCAATTGCGCCGTCGATGTCGTATCTGAAATCGCCTTTCTTGCAGAGAATCGTGAGCAAACGCCGGTAATTCCAGAACAATTCCTTGAACGCGCCAAACTCCCGTTTCCCCTGGACTTTGAATTCAAGCCGGATGATAGGTTGCTGGAGGCACACATCGAAATAGATCTTGATTCCCACTTCGAGGCCCGCGGCATCACAACCTTCCGGGTCGAGGGGATAAGGTAGGGCGGACAAATTTTTACTGTAATATTCTTCTTCGGGTCTCAACCGGACATAAAAGGCCGGCGGCCCGTCGATGGAATAGATGGAATCCTTTTGATAGATGGACATCATTTTTTGACGCAAAATTCCATCTGCGCACATTGCCAGATGTTCGAAGGTTTTATCGAGATACGTGAAAATTCGATCGCCTATGTCTTTGAAATCTTTCTTTACCGGTTGTTCTTCCGGGAGCAATTTTTTAAATTCCTCTACGAGAGCATAAAATAACACGCTACACCCCCTGCTGGTATATAGTTTTCCGTTTACATCTTCTACAAAACACTTTCAGGGACAAATACAATGTCATTGGCCTGAATTACAAAATCCTCTTGTTTTCCCCGGAGAATTTTATTAACATTGACCTTCAATTTTATCTCTTTGTCATTCACTCTCCGGGTAATCAACACATTGCCGCTGCGGGCCCGGTCGGTAAAACCGCCGGCCTGGGCGATCACCTTCAGAATGGTCATCTGCGAGCTGCTCTTCACTTTAATGTATCCGGGATTGTTTACCTGCCCAAACACGTACACGTCGCTGGTCCGTTCCACCGGGATGTTGACGATATCGCCGGCATTCAACGGAATATTCAACTCTGCCTTGCCGTTCATCATCAATTCATCGAGATCGATCTTCAGCGATGCGCTTTTGCCGTTTTTATATTGGCGAATCACGATGATGCGACCGGCGGCGGATTCAGTCAACCCCCCGGCCAGTGAGATTAACTGCAACAGCGATTGTTTCCCAATCAAATCATAATTACCCGGATTCTTGATGGCGCCGATCACCGATACCTTCTTGCTCTGGTATTCTTTGATGAATACCGTAACCTGGGCATTTTTCAGATAACTTTTTTCCAGAAGGGCGGCCATGTGCTTTTCCAATTGATTGCGGGTCATTCCTCCGGCGCGAATCGTCCCAAGCAGCGGCAGCGTGATATCGCCGTTTTCCGACACGCGGACGGTGATATTCAGCTCTGGTACCTCGAACACATTGATGCTCAACAGATCTTGCGGCCCGATTGTATAGTCCGGCACATCGCCTTCCTGGGCCGGGCAAACAATCGCCAGCGACATGATCAGAACGACGATTATATTTATTTTAAAATTCATGGGTAATGTATCCTCCGATAAATTCATAACTCCGGCTAAAATTGGACTCATCCGATTCCCCCTGGAAGCGAATATATTGCAATCCGATTCCAAGGTTCTTGAACATCCTGACGCTGAATGTCGCGGCGGACCGCCTGGTATCGTCGGTACGCCGAACGGCGCCGTCGGACAAATTGCGGAATACCATTTTTCCGATATGGTATTCGTAGCCGATTTTGATATTGCGGGTAAAATAAAATTCCGCGCCAGCGCCCACGGAGCGGTCATTGTAATATTGCTGCGGGTTGTAGAACGAGAAAAAATTCTCGAGTAAATAATCGATCTTGAGTTTGAGACGGCGAAACAGTAAAAAAGATAGTTTTCCTGTCCCAAATGGAGTCGAGTAATCCTGGTATACAGGATTGCGGGGAGAATAAAACTTGTATCCCACCCGCACGCTTCCGGTGATATGGCCTATTTCCGGTAAAATGAATCCCAGAGACACGAGGCTGCCGTCGCCGTTCCGCTCCGGGGTATGTGTGAAACTATAATTGAAATATTCGTAATTGAGATACATCCGGGTCCGGGAGAACACCATTTTATTGAGATTGACGCCGGCGTTTAGCTCTTCACGGTCCAGGAACCGGCTCAGATCAAATTCGGCGTTCCCTAGATATGTATCGTCTTCAAAACTGTGCCGTGTCACGCCGGCGTACACGTTGAGGAAAAACGAGGTGTGTTTACCGTAGTCGATAGACAGAGTCTCACTTTCGCGGGTAAACCGCACCCGCGCCCCGAATTCCCGCGTCGGCCGCTGGCGGAAGGTGCTGCGCTCAGCCTCGAACGTAACATTCAAGCGCCCCAGATATGAATGCAACGCCACGTTTAGATTGTTATTGAAGGCCTCCTCGTTTTTGTTTTTGACGTAAAAAGAATAAAAAGGCCTGTCTCGCAATGCCAGGATGAAGCGGTTGCCGAGTATGGACGACACCCTAATGTCGGCTCCGATATCGGCTGTCCAGTCGGGCTGGACTATATTGTCATAGGAATAGATGTTATTGGTATAACCGACATTCTCCAGCGTGAGAAACGGATTGATGTATAAAAATCCTAACTGGAACCGGGAATTGTCCACCAGTCTTTTTTTGAGGGCGAAAAAGTCTTCGGCCTGCACCAACGACGAAAGCGCGCACACAAAAATGACAGATATGATCAAACGATCGAAAATGTCTCTTCTAATAAGTTGCATAAAACTCGAAACCGAAGTGATTACCGGACAGTCGGACTTACCTCTTCCTCATCTTTTTTTTTGGTTAATTTCAAAACCACCGCGGTACCGGAAGCAGCCACTGCCAGCCCACACGGGAACAAGAAGCCAAGAACGTTTTTAGACATGAGATAAAACGAGCGGGTTCCGGTTTTTTGGGCGGTTACGGTTACAACGCTCATTGGATAAAAAACTTTCCCCGATTTCAGTTTGATGGCGGCTTTGTAATTCCCGGCCGGGATTCTATCGATTCTGTAATCTCCCGCCTCATTGGTGGGATCCGATTGATAAAGCTCCTTTTGATTGCCGGTGATAGGCTGTAAAATAACCACGCAACTCTTGCACGGTTTTTTGCCGTCATCTTTATAAACAAATCCTACCAGGCCGCCGGTCGATTGCGCCTGGGCTAACATGGGAATTTGAAATGATGTTGCCACAAAACACACCATCACTGTATAAACTGCAAGGTATTTTATATTACGAATCCTCATCGAAGCCTCCTGATGGTTCATAGTGGGTTAAAGAAAAAACAGCACACTGGTCAGCAAAACAACTACAAATGTACATGGCGATCTTAGAAATCCGAGCGTTCCTTTTTTTGAACGGTCAAAAATGGGATGCTCCACTGTTTGGCCCGAAACGACATGAACAATTGTGAGGGTTTTGCGCGCTTTTCTTTTGTTGGGACGGAGCAATTTGACTTTATAGATACCGGGGGGTACACTGCCGATGGAATAATTCCCCAGGTCATCGGTGGGATCCGAACGATGCAACACGCCGGACGTGCTTCTGTTGATATTTTCCAGAAGGACAACACACCCATTGTAAGGGGTGATACCGTCATTATGGAATACCTGCCCCTTGACAGTACCGCCGGAAATCTGCGCCACCATAAATGAGGTAACCAGAAGAATCCCTGAAATTAACAAACCTAAACGTTTCATTTGTCGCTCCTGTATTTATTGCGGTTTTTGGGATTACGTTTCATTTCTTCAATATATTTTCGAACATCTTTATAACCCGGTTTCAATTTCAAGACAATGTTGAATTCCTTCAACGCCCGGTCCGGGGCGGACATCGCCAGGTACAATTTTCCCAGTTGATAATACACTTCAGTATCGTTCTCATCCAGGGGACGGTTGTTGAGATATTTAGTGATGATCTTGACGGCGGTACCCGCCTTACCTGCGTTTTCGAGATAAATGGCCGCCGATGCGATAAAATTGCCGTTGATCGCGGATGGGAATCGCAAACACCCATAAATGACCGATTCGATCGAAGAATTATCTCCTTTGTGCAATTCCAGGATCCGTTGGAAAATGGACTCGCACAAAAACTGGTCGCCGGAGTATCGGGCCACTAACTTTTCCAGTTCACCGATACTGAAGTTTTCAGCCAACTGGTCGATGTCAGCTTGCCTGCCGGTCACAATTTTGTTGTATATGGTTTTTAATTGTTTTTTATTCCGGGATTCGCCAATTTTTTGATAATAGGCCAACGCCTGTCCATAATTCTTTTCAAAATAATAGGAGAGCACCAGGTAATAAGAGGCCTCGTCCCGGTATTCCCCATCCAGATTATTATAAATTGCCAACAACTGCTGAATGACGTCTTGATATTTTTCCTGGTAAAACGAAAGAAGCCCTTCCAATAGAGCCATTCGCGGGTCGTTCCGGTTCTTTTTCTTCAATTTTTTCAATTGCCGGGCGCCCTCTTTCACATCTTTACCAACGATCAATTCCCGGACCTGGTCGAACCCCGTCAGTTTAGGCGCCTCTTCAGGGGGCGTCGCTGTCACTTCAGGCTTTTTTTCAACGGCCTTTTTTTTAACGACCTTTTTACCAGGCTCTTTTACCTTTGGGGGAGAGAGTTTGGACGAAATATAATTCAACGCTTCGAGCATTTTATACAAATCTTTTTCTATGTCGGATGGGAAGGAATAGGGACCTGGATCGATTGTTCCCGCTATCGCCTTGAGTTTCTTCAAGGTCTGCCTGACATCTTCCAGTTGATCCAGCTTGTAATAGGCCAGGGCGGTGTAAAAATAGAGCTCTTCAAGAATCTTCGGAACGTCCATCAGGCCGAACTCAGCCACTTGCAACCGCTCGATCGCCGCCTGGTAATCTTTCTGTTGCACCAATTTTTTACCCGCCTCGAAAGCCTGGTTATAGAATTGATCCACCTGGGCGCCAATCACTCCCCATGACAAGAAAAAAATAGACAAAAATACAATAGTTTTGCGCATATCGATCAATGAACCAATATCTCCACTTAAGATTATAACATAGGGGAATTACGAAAAACAAGAGAATCTATACGAAGCTCAATACTGGAATACTCTTTCCCTGGAATCTTCAATTTGTACGCGCCAGTCACGTCACGAACATAAACTTCCCAAACGACGGCATCGTCAACAAATACCCGCATCAACGCGTTTCTGCCCAACGAACTTGCCAGAGTCGATGAAAGGGATATGGATAGCTCCGAGTCATCCAGGAAATACACACGGCGGGAAAGCGAACGGCTATCGAGATGAACGATCCGGCTGTTCTTCACATTTTCGACGAGATCAGCCGCAAGAATCGCCTCTCCCTGGACATCCCCAATTATATGATGCACCTTCAAAAGCCTCCATGCTACAGAGGGTTCGGAGGGAAAGAGTTTTAACATTTCATAAATGGTATCACTGGCTACAGACAATAGTTTCGACGCCTCCAGCGAATCGGAGAGCAACAAAAGGACTTTTAAATAGTCCCGCCGCTTTTGTCCGTTTACCATAGTGATTTGCCCTTTGAACTCTTCAATGTGAGAAATCAATTTTGAATAATTCCCTTGCCTGTATTCGAGCAGGAACTTAATATAGATGCTCTCGATATCGTTTGTATCGAAATAGTTGTGTTGGTCAAGCAGCACTCTGAACGCTTCGAGGTTTTTGTAATCGTTGATTGTCTCCAAATAGCGCGCCGCCAGACCGGAGAGTTTTTTGCGCCCCCGTACAGTCAGCGTTTTTTTTTGGTCTGCGAGAAACGCCTTCATATGCCGGATCATCAATTCCGCGCTCAAATCGTAGAATTCTGCCCCGGGAGACCATCGCCCCCCGGCCAATCGCCAATATCCCACAATTTTATCAAGACTTTCAATTAATTCAGCCAGCTCCATTTCCGTGACGTTCGGCGCGAACGAGAGCCTCTTCATCCGGTTGCCGACCTCCTCGAACAAAAATTGCTCATACCCTGCAAGCAGCTCCCATCGCAAGGGTAGCGACCCACCGGCTCCCGCCAATATCCTGGCGGCTTTTCCGTACAATTCTTTTTCATTCTTTAGAATCACACGCAGAACTTCAGGATCCCTGGAGTACAAACTCCAAAATTCAATAATGGTCTTGAAGTCCTGGTCGTTCACCCTGTCGATTGTGTTCTTCAGCAAATCCAGACACATCAGGCGGTCTTTCGCCTCCAGATGAGGCCACATTGAAAGAACGATTTTTGAGATATCCGCCACGATATCCGGGTCGTGATCATTGAGAAACGCCGTTTTTTTGAACGAGGCAAATGTATCGTCGAAAAAGTCGTCTGTTGGATAATGATAAAAATAATACGCTTTCCCCAGATAATAATGGGAGTAGAAATAGAAAGGATTGATGGAAAGCGAGGTCTTGAACCATTCAATTCCCTGGGTCAATAATTCCCTGTCCAGTTTTTCCGCCCCGACATCCAGATACGTATAGGCGTATTCGTAGGAGGGGTAATGATCCAGGGGCATAAAATAGTGGGACATTTTTAGCAACTTCCGCTTATTGCCGATCTCCGATGCGGTCCCAAGGTAAAAAAATAGATGGGACATTATCATCGCCTGAAAATAGACGATGCAGAGCACCACTAAAATTTTAGTATACCGATTGATTACCATGATATAACATCCGGTCCTTGTACGTGACCAATTTAAAACCCAGGACCGCCAGAAGCGTCACCAAAAAAACATTGGCCGGGATCCGCAATGCGAAATCGTGGAATGAATGGACCGCGGCCGCTGTCAACGCCGCAAGAATACCCATCCCCACCATCCGTATCTCAGGATGGTTCCGTTTGGTCCACATCATGAACAACGAAGCGAACATCATACCCAAAGGAACCAGAAAAATAATTCCACCGAGGATGCCCCCTTCGGCCATGGTTTCCATAAATTCGTTATGGGCGTGCGTCAACCAGCCCACCTCGCCATGATCATATAGAAGGTAGAGATAGCGAAACGTGCCGAATCCCCCTCCGAACAATGGAAAAGCACCGAGTATTTTTTCTGTGCCGGCCTTGTACCCGCTAACGCCACTCATTGTATGGGGATTTGTAAAGGTAGTATCCCCTTGAAATATGGCAAAGACAATTACGGCCAATGCCATGCCCAGTGTAAACATTCCTATGTTGCGCCGCATATCAGGGGGACTCAAAATATACAGCAGTCCGCACGCAATCAGGAGCAGCGACATGATCAACACGACAATCCCCAACCTCGAACCGCTCAACACAATCCCGGAACCGGCCAACACGATAACCGCCACAGTCAGCAGCACTTCATCCCGCCGCACCTGGACGCTATGCAACCGTGAATGCTCCTTTTCCCTGAGCTTCGCGGAAAAAAGCCTTACAAGAAGCAAAACGCAGGCCACCGGCACCGCCAGCTCGAGATAAAAAGAAAAATGGCCGGGATTGGCGATGGTTCCCACCAGAAATCTTTCGGAGGGAACGACTTTCACTTCCTTGAAAAAGATGAAAAAATGCGTGTTTCCCTGGAAATATTTCACCAGCCCGATGAGGGCCTGGATCGACACTGAAACAAGGAAGGTATTGAGTAGCGAGTAGATCTCCCACAATTTGAACTGAATCCGTATCAACACCCTGAAAAAGAACAAGACGACGAACAACCGGAACAGGAATCCAAGCGTTTCCGCCGGTAAAACGGAAATAGAGTGAAAGCCCGTTTGCATAGCTCCCAACCGGTCCAGTATCTCCACTGTTTTCGAAGAAAGCAAATCCAACAGGAACCGCGGCAGAGGAATCATCTGCACGATGATAAAAATCAATAGAAACATCAGGGCTTTTCTGGTGTGGTATTCAAAGAGAATCGTCTCCTTCCTGGTGGCCAGGTTCAGGCTAAACGCGGAAAACAGAAGCAGGCAAAGGTAAAACAACGGGGACCAGATCCGCGCCACACACCCATAGGGCAATGGCGATAGCAATATGAATGCTTTCAAGAGGAAAAGAAATCTCTCTTTATTCATTTAAACTTGTCCAGAAAAAAATCAAAAAAACGTTTGTGACGAACCGGGTCCTCAGGACTCCCGGTGTCGGGAACTCCTTCGTCGTTGATAATGGCGAGCGGAACATCGCAGGCGAACACCGCGGCGTGAGAAAACCCTTCTTTCGACAATTGTTCGATGACCGCCGATAGCTCGGGGCGTCTATCGCCGGCCGAATGAGCGTCGCTGGCGATAACATGAACCAGGTTGTTGCGCAACAACAACCGCGCGAGATCCTCCTCCATTTCACCAAAATACCCAGTGAAACTGGCGGCATTCACCTGGCACAACGCTCCCATTTGCACCATTTCATACACGAGGCGGGGATTCCTCTGGATGATTCGATTGCGCTCCGCATGGGCGATGATCGGGATCAATCCCTCCATCATCACCCGGTAAATAAAATCTGTGGCCCCATGAAATATGAAATCGAAGGGAAATTCCAGCAAAAAATAGGAGCTGCGGTTCAATGTCAGAAAGTCCCTGTATTCCGTGAGATAATCGGATAAATTGGAAGTAAAAAAAACTTCCGCTCCCGGCAGTACCGCCACTGGAGATCCCGATTTGGAACACGCGTCCACCAGTTTTCCCACAGCCTCGAATATTTTGCGCGGATCTTTCTCACTGCAGTGACTGCTGAAGACATGCGGCGTAGCGACAATAGTTTTGATACCGTCGCGCTCCGCCAGGTCCAGCATCCGTTTCGTTTCCTCCTCGGACGCGGCCCCGTCATCCACATTGGCCACCAGATGGCAATGGAGATCGATGTAACTTTGCGAAAAGCCCTTATTTTCGTTCGCTTCCATGGTTTACCTCTTCCAATCCACTATTGGTTGGACGTTGAAGAATAAAAAAAACCCGATCGGTTATTGTTTGTAAAATACTTTTGAATCGGCATTTTTTTCGCCTTCCGACGATGAATGCTTCCGTCCGGTCGTATTCTTTGGCGCCGCTTCCTGATCCTTGTAACTGTAAGCGTAGTTGTAGTTTTTATAAGAGTAGTATCCGTAGGCGTTGTTCTTCTTCAAGTTGACCTTGTTTAGAACAACCCCCAAAATTCGGATCCTGTAGCGGTCCAATTCCTCTTTTGCCTTTTGGACGGCTTTCTTCTGTGTCTTGCCCGCCCAAACCACCATGATGGTTCCATCGGTGTACTTCCCGATGATCACCGGATCGACAATACCTATCAGAGGGGGGGAATCGATGAATATCACATCGAAATGTTCCTTCATTTTTTTCAGGAGAACACCCATCCGTTGCGAATCCAGTAGTTCGGAGGGATTGGGGGGAATGGGGCCCGAGGGGATCACATAAAGATTGTTTATTTCGGTTTTGAAAAACACCTCTTCGACATTACTTTTGCTCACCAAAAACGAGGAGAGTCCCTGGGTGTTTTTGATTCTGAAGATTTTGTGAATCGAAGGTTTGCGTAAATCCCCGTCAATGATCAACACCTTCTTTGAAAGTTTGGTGAAGGAGATGGCCAGGTTCACCACAGTCGAGGTTTTTCCCTCTTTGGGCACGGAACTGGATACGGTGATGATTTTTGGAGGGCTCTCCGGGGTGGAGAGAAGAATCGAGGTGCGGATCGTCCGGTAACTCTCGGCGATCGAGGATTCGGCGTCCACATGATTGGCCAATTCGATACTCTTCAATTCCCTCATGGGACGGCTCTGGTTCCGTTCGGAATAGGAGTACTGGTAATGAAGATTGTTCTCGGTTCCCAGGGCCGGAACAAATCCCAACGACGGTTTTCGCAAGTAGCGCTCCACCTCTTCCGGCGCCTTGATGGTTTGGTCCAGCCATTCCAGGCCGAACACCAGAGCGCCTCCGGTAAACAATCCCATCATCAACGTCATAAGCAACAACCGCCTGGTATTGGAGCCAATCGGGCCCTGGGGAACCTCGGCCGGATCGATCACTTTTATATTGCTGGTCTGTAGCCCCTCCAACCGGGAGGTTAGCAACGACTCCTTCTGCTTTTTCACCAGGTGATCCAGCAGGTTGCGCATATTTTCCACTTCTATCTTCAGACTATTGTAATAAATGGCATTGGTATTGGTGCTGATCACTTCGGTTTTTTGCTGGTTCAACAATTCCAGCAGAGAATTTTCCTTCTTCAGCGCGGATTGGTACTCAGCCTCGGCTTCGTTGAGGGCTTTCCGGCCGATATCCACCGTTTCCTGGCGAATCCGGGTGCGAAGATTGTCCAATTGGGTCTTCAATCGCTGCATTTCAGGATAGGTCTCCCGGAAAATTTGCGACTTCTTTTTATATTCGCTCTCGAGCGTGGTGAACTCTTGTTTGAAATTCTGGATCAAATTGTTTTTCCTGACCTCCGGATACTCCTCGAAGTTTTTATCCTTCAATTCCCGGTAGATGGATTCCATGTTGATACGATGAATCTGCGCTTCGGTAAACGCTTTGTTCAAATCTCCAAATTTGTCCACTACCGTTGTGTCTTTACTGGAAAGGTAGAACAATTCCTTTCGTTTTCCATATTCCTGCAATTCCCGTTCTTTCTGGGTCAGGGTCTTGCGCAATTCATTGATTTGTTTGGACAAAAATTCCGACGCCTCTTTGGTGGACTCTGTTTTCAAACGGAGATTGAAGCGGATAAAATGTTCGAACAGGGTATTCACCGCCAGGGCCGCTAGTTCAGGATTTGGCGAACTAAAAGACACCTCCACCAGGCGGGTGTCCGGTATGGTCACGACGCTCAAATCACTGACAGCCACCACGGCGTTTTCGGCTTCTTTACCGTCTTGCTCTTTTTTCTTGATATAAAGCTTCAAATCCTCGAGCACCGATTGAATCAAGCGACGGCTCCTGAGAATTCTCACTTGTGTGTTCAAGTACTCGTTGCGCCACCCGTCGGAAAACGAGAACGAATCGTTGAACATCAACAGGTTGCTCGATTCCCGCTCGATAAGC